>JANNQE010000911.1:0-3526 GCA_031441625.1 Planctomycetia bacterium | reverse complement strand
CGACGAGGCCGGTGCCGACCTGGCAAGCGGCGCACGGGCACTGGTGGACGGGGCGTTCCATGCCGAGAGCTCCGGAGGACGTCTCGGGGTATGCTACGTCACCCGTTCAGAATGCGGAGTAGCCAGTGGACGGCTCCTTACGGCGGCCCCGCCGGAGTTGCTTCGGCGAGCGTGAGGTTCCCCCAGTTTGGTGGACACGGAGTTGACGGTGGAGACTCGGACCGAGGAGTCCACCGAGGGCGCGCGAGCGGACGACGAACGCGGGCGAGTTCGAGCGGGCGCACGATCAGACCCACCGTTCGCTTCGTGCGGTACGGGAGAGGCGGAACCGCATGGCGGGATCCTCGTGAGTTCTCGAACTCCGGGCACGCTCGCCTACAGCAGGTTGAGCGTGCCGCGGGTGACGCCGAGTTGGTTGACGGCCTTCAGTTGCTTCCACGTCTGCCGGCCGTCGTCGGTGCCGTCGATCACCCGGCGGTACTGCTCGACCAGCTTCACCGCCTGGTCGGGCGTCTCACGCAGCAGGTCGATGCGGAACCAGCGGATGCCGAGTCCCTTCATCCGCGACACGTACTCCGCGGCACTTTGCGCCACGCTGTTGAACACCGTGTTCCGGCACCCGGTGTCCGGCAGGACGGGGAAGCGTGCCCCCGTGCGGTCCTTCAGTTCGACCGCGTGCCGGTCGCACGGCCGCCCGCAGTCGCGGTGGTCTTTGCCCGTGCTCAGGAACGCCGCGAACACGCAGTGCTCCATGTGAAACATGGGCACGTTTCGAGAGAATTCGGTGACAGTCCACTCTCCAATCTCGCCCCGGCCCCAGTTCGCCGATGTCGGCATCACAGGGTCTCGGCGATGGGAGGAAAGGGGTTGCAACCGCCCTCTCGACACGTGCGGATGATCGCCCGCGCGTGGTCTGCGGTGAGACCGTCCGCCACGAGCGCGACTACTTTCGCGGTGTCGTCGTGGCGAACTGCTTCTCCCCTTGGACGACGACGTGATACTTGTCGAGAGGTACGTCGGCCCACTCTTGTTTGGTGCCGTCCGGCCAGACGACCGCGAGTTTGGTCGCCTTCGCCTCGGTGCCGAGGCCGAACACGAACCGGCGGTCAGGGGTCGACGCGTAACTCCCGCCGCCCTTGGCGAAGCGGGATTGGGTCCGGCCGTTCGCTTCGAGCGTGACGCGGGCACCGACCACGTCACCCCGCTCCTTGCCGACCAACTGTACCCCGACCCAGTGCCGGCCGTCCAGAGGGAGGACGTTCCGCAACACGGCGGCGGGGTGGTTCAGGTTGTTCACCGCCACATCGGTCCGCCCGTCGTTGTCGAAGTCGGCCAGAGCCACGCCGCGGCTCAGGTGCGGCTCCTTGAAGTAGTCGCCGCCGCGTGCGGTGATGTCGGTGAACTTGCCGCCAGTCCGGTTCTGGAACAGCACCGGCTTCTGGAGGCGGGAGGTGCCGGTCGGGTACCGGATGGCGTGCCCGTTGGCGATGAAAATGTCCTCCCACCCGTCCAGGTCGAAGTCGATGAACCCGGTCCCCCAGCCGACGAACTTCTGCCCGATGGCCCCCACCCCGGACGCCTGGGTGGCGAACACGAACGACGCCCGAGCGGGGGTCGAGTGGTTGCGGTACAGGGCGTGGAACTCGTTCTCGTAGTTGGTCACCCACAGGGCGGGCTTGCCGGTCCCTTCCGGGTCGCCGGCGTCCACCCCCATGCTGCCGTTCGGCGACCCGCCGCCGTCCAGGCCTACCCCGGCCTGCATGCCCTGTTCGGCGAACTTGATAATGCCCTTCGCCGACTTGTTCACGTACAGGAAGTTGGCCACCGTGTCGTTGGCCACGTACACGTCCGGCTTGCCGTCCGCGTTCACGTCCACCACCAGCACCCCGAGTGACTTGCTGGCTTGATCGCCCCCTTTCAGAATCCCAGCCGCCTCGCTCACGTCCGCGAACGTGCCGTCGCCGTTGTTCCGGTACACCTTGCTCGATAGCCCCTTGAAATTCTTGGGCGGGCAGACGTCCGGCGTCTTCCCGTCGTAGTTGCAGTTGGGGTGATTGGCGAACGACCAGTCCACGTATTGGCAGACGAACAGGTCGGAGTGCCCGTCCCCGTCGAAATCCGCCCAGGCCACGCTCGTCGCCCACGTGACTCCCGAACTCAGGCCGGCCGCGGCCGACACGTCGGCGTACCGCCGCCCGCCCTTGCCGTCCGGCTCGTTGTGGAATAGGGCGATGCGGCCCCAGCCGGTGACGAGCAGGTCGGGCCACCCGTCGCGGTCGTAATCGCCGGCCGCTGCCGCGTGCGAGTAGAACCAGGGCGTGCCGTTCGCCAGTTTCTCCAGCCCGACGGCGGCGGTCACGTCTTTGAACTTGAACGCCCCCTCGTTGCGGTACAGGCGACCGGGGTGCCCGAGGATCTCCTTCTTGTCGGCCCCGCCGTAGTGCCCGCCGCCGGGGATGTACAGGTCGAGCAACCCGTCGCCGTCGTAGTCGAACGCCCCCAGCCCGCCGCCGAGCGACTCCAGGATCGCCAGGTGCGGCACCTCTTCACCGTTCTTGTACGTGAAATCGACCCCGGACGACGAGGTGACGTCTTCGAAGTACGGCGGACCGGATGGCACGGCGTCCGCCGGTGCGGTCGTCGCGGGGATGACCGGCGCGAGCGGCTCGGACGGCTTCGGCCCGCACCCGGTTGCGGCCAGCCCGCCGGCCAGTACGACCACACCGCCCAGCGCGAGCCACCGGCAGTAGAATGCAATCGTCCGACGGGTGCGGTTCGTGTGTCCGGTCATGGTGACTTGCTCTCTGGCGTCTTGCGGTCGGTCGCGGCGTTCGGTGCGCGGGTGCCGCCGTCCCGGAGTTGCCGCCGGTAGGCGGCGGCTTTGTCCACATTCCCTTTCCGGTCGAAGTGTTCGGCGAGCGCCCGGTGTGCCGGCTGGCAGCGGTCGTCACGTTCGATCGCGCGTTCCAGCCACTGCACGCCGTTCCGCACACGCCCGATGGAGAGGAACAGGGTCCCGGCCTCGGCAAACTCTTCCGCCGTCGTGTTGGGGTCGTCGGCCTTGTCCCGTAAAAACGTGTTGAGCTTGTCCACAATGTCTTTCTTCGAGTTGTGGTCGGCGAGTGCGGCGGCTGACTCCTCGGCCTTGCCCTGGACTTGGAGTGCCGTCACGAGTACGAACAGGGCTTCGGTGTCCGATGGGTCGTTCCTCAGTACCTCCCGCAACCGTGCCTCCGCCTTGACCGGCTGATCGTCTTGCAGTTCCAGGTTGGCCAGCGTCACCAGCAGTGCCGGGTCTTTGGGCAGGTGGACCACGGCCTCTTCCATCAGCCGACGGGCTTCCGGCCCACGCCCCTGGAGGAAAAGACAGATGCCCAGCCGGGCTTTCACCTGCGGGTCGTCGGGTGCCAGTTCCCGCAGTCGTTCCAGGTGGGGGAGTGCCTCAGGTGCTTGCTTGTCTTCGAGCAGCATCTCCGCCACTCGGAGCCGGGCCGGAACCATACCCGGGTCGATCTCGAGCGCCTTG
>JANNQE010000910.1:0-2532 GCA_031441625.1 Planctomycetia bacterium | reverse complement strand
TTTTCCGCATCGGTTCCAGGGGTTCCGTCGCACCTCCGGTGCTCCGTCACCCCTGGCTATTCACGGTCGCCCCTTCGGGGCTGCGGTTCCGGCGAGTGGGGTTCACGAACTACCACTCGACCCCGACCGCGTAGTCGTCTTCGTCGGGGTGCGGGTGAATGCCGAAGTGCAGGCGGAAGATCACGTCCAGAAGCCGCGCGGTCTGTTTCGGCGTGGCCCGACCGAGCGTGTACCTCGTCCCGCTGACTTGGCAAAGGTAGCCCCGAGGCACGCGGGCACGTTTGGCGAGCAGATCGAGGTCGAGCGGCTTTCGCTTTACCAGCCGGATTTCAAACCCTCGCATCTGAACGGCTGCGAACTGATAGCTGTCCTCACGAGATCCCATCCCCTGAGCGTCAAACGTGATCCACTTCTTCCACTCGGGAAGGGCACGGAGCCGCGCGATGGCGTCGGTCATCGCCTCCACCACCCCGTCGAACGGTTCGTCCGACGGGTACTCCATGAACGGGCGGCTCATCTCAGGCCCACCCCACTGAGGCTGCCGCTTTCCGCATCCTGGGCCACCCGCTTGCGGACGGCGGCGGTCAGGCCGGCGGCGTCGAGGCCCATGTCGGCGAGCAGTTGGTTGCGCTCGCCGTGCTCGATGAACTTGTCCGGGTAGGCCAGTCGCAGCACGTTCCGCGTGTCCAGGCCGGCCGCGTTCGCCGCTTCCAGCACGGCCGAGCCGAACCCGCCTTCCCGCGTGCCTTCTTCCACCGTCACCACCAGCGGCATGTTCTCAATCGCCCCGAGCACAGTGTCGGTGTCGAGCGGCTTGACGAACCGGGCGGAGATGACGCCGAAGTTCAGCCCGTCTTCGCGGAGGTTCTTGGCGGCGGCCACGCACGCGGCGGCGATCCCGCCGAACGCCAGGAAGCAGCCGTCGTCGCCTTCCAGTAGCACTTCGGCTTTGCCGCGCTCGATGGCCTTCGGCGTACTGGCCGGCCGCGGCAGAATTTCGGCGTTCGCCCGCGGGTAGCGGAGGCTGACCGGCCCCGGCTGAGCCAGTGCCCACTGCAGCATCGGCTCCACGTCCAGTTCGTCCGCCGGGGCGAGGCAGGTCATGTTCGGGAACACCCGCATGTACGGGATGTCGAAGTTGCCGTGGTGCGTCGGGCCGTCGGGTCCGACCACGCCGGCGCGGTCGAGGGTGAACACCACCGGCAGGTTTTGCAGGCACACTTCCTGGAAGATCTGGTCGAAGCTGCGTTGCAGGAAGGTGCTGTAGATGTTCACGATGGGCCGTGCCCCGGCCTTCGCCATGCCCGCGGCAAACGCGACGGCGTGGCTCTCGCAGATGCCCGTGTCGAAGAACTGCTTCGGCAGTTCCTCCCGCACCTTCTCCAGCTTGTTCCCCTGGCACATGGCGGCCGTCAGCACGCACGCCTTCGGGTCGGCCTTCAGCGCGTTGTGGATGCTCGCCGACATCACGTCCGTGTACGTCTTGCCGCCGCCCTTCTTCACGCGGATGTTCGTGTTCCCCTCGCCCACGTCCTCGAAGATGCCGGGGCTGTGGAACGTCACCGGGTCGTCGGCGGCTTGTTGCACCCCGTGGCCTTTGTTGGTGAAGATGTGCAGCAGCAGCGGCCCCTTCTGGTTCTTCAAATCCTTCAGGATCTTCCGCAGCCCTTTCAGGTCGTGCCCGTCCACCGGGCCGAAGTAGCGGAAGCCCATCTCCTCGAACAGCCCGCCGCCTTTGAGGTACTTCTTGGCCGCGTCGCGGAACCCCTCCAGGCTGGCGCGGGCCGGCTCGCCGATCACCGGAATGGCCTTCAGGATGTCGTTCAGGGTCTTCTTCCCGCCCTGGTAGAAGTCGGTCATGCGGTACTGGTCGAGGTGCTTGGCCAGCCCGCCGGTGCGGGGGCAGATGCCCATCTGGTTGTCGTTCAGCACCACCAGCACGTTCTGGTTCATGCCGTGGATGTTGTTGAACGCCTCGTACACCATGCCGCACGGGAACGCCCCGTCGCCGATCACCGCCACGGCCTTGCGGTCGGTCTGGCCGAGCAGGTCGTCGCCTGCTTTCAGACCGGAAATGGTGCTCACGCTCGCCCCGGCGTGGCCGGTGCAGAACAGGTCGTAGGGCGACTCGGCCGGGTTCGGGAAGCCCATCAGCCCGCCTTTCGTGCGGATCGTCTGGAACTTGTCGAACCGCCCAGTGATGAGCTTGTGCGGGTAGACCTGGTGGCCGGTGTCCCAGATGAGGCGGTCTTTGCTGAAGTCGTAGTTCAGGTGCAATGCGAGGCACAACTCGACCACGCCGAGGTTGCTGGCGAAGTGGGCGGAACGGGTGGTGAGCACCCGCACCAGTTCGTTGCGAATCTCCTGGGTGAGGTCGGCCAACTGCTCGTCGGTGAAGGCGTGCAGGTCGGCCGGCGACTGGATGTTCGGCAGGAGCTTCGGCATGGGGATCTCGGTCATGTGAACTGCGGGCGTCCAATTCTTGTAGGGTGGTCCGCCCTCGCCGAGGGCGGTATTCCGACCCGCCCTCGG
>JANNQE010000909.1:0-5244 GCA_031441625.1 Planctomycetia bacterium | reverse complement strand
GGGTTGGCCGGGGCGGGTGGTGGTGGTGGGGGTGTGGCGTGTGTGGGTTTTTTTTTTTTTATACACTCAATCGCCCGCTCCGCCGCCCCCGACTCTCGCCAGGTCAGCGGTCACTTCTTCTCCTTCACCAACTCCGCGATCCGCTTCTTCCACCCGGCGACGGCGAGCGACCGCTTGTCGTCGGGGCCGGCCACATCGACGACCAGCAGCGGCACCTTTTGCGCCGACGGATCGACTTCGGTGAGCAGCACGAACAGCGCCGCCTCCCGCTGGGCGATGGTCTCGGCGTTCAGTTGCTCGGCCAGTTTGTTCAGCGCGTCGGCATCGGTCCGCTTCTTCTCGTCCACCCCGGCGACGGTGTCGAGGAAGGCGTCGGTGTTCGCGGCCGACAGCTTCCACCGCTCGCGGGCGGTGGCGCGGATGGCGTCGAGCTTTTCCGGCGACGAGGCGAGCAGCCCGCGGAGGGCGGCGAACGACGCGGTGCGGATGACTTGCCGGTTCGGGTCGTTCAGCAGGTCGGCCAGTTCGCCCACGTCGCCCAGCGCGGCCGTGGCGTACACCGACCAGATCGCCCCGGCGAAGAAGGCCGGCACGTCGGGCGGCGGCGCGGTCGGGTCGATCCGCTGTTCGGCCACCACGCCGGGGATCGACTTGGCGTCCTTCATGCGGTCGGCGATGGCGCGGAGGGCCTTGAGCATCGCCCGCGACTTGTCCGGGTTGTCGTACACCGGCTCGCGGGTGAAGTAGGCCAGCCCGCGGGAGCCCTTCGCGTCCGGCTTCTGCGGCCCGTCGGCCACGCCCCGCACCGAGTCGAACACGATCACCTCTCCGGCCGCGAGTGGCGTCGGCTTGCCCTTCACCGGAAGGCCGGCGGTGCCTTTCAGCGTGTGCAGCACCGTCACCGTGCGGGCCGGCTCGTTCGCCCCGCCGGGCGTGAGAGAGTGAGACACTTCGACCACCACCTCGCACCCCTTGTCGGGCAGCGTCAGGTCGAATTGCAAGTCCTTCGCCGGGTACTTGGAATCGCGGACGCGGAGCCGCACCACCGCCGGCCGGTCGAGCGTGCTGCCCAGGTACACCCGCCCGGTGTGGACGGTGAAGTCGGCGTCGATCTTGTCGGCCGGCAGGTAGGCGGTCACGGCGGTCTCGGCGAACGGCAGCGGCAGCAGGTCGCCCGGCACGTTGCCCCACAGTTCGGCGGAAATGCCGCTCTTCAGTTGCACCTTCCCGCGATACCCCGGCAGGCACACCAGCCGGTCGGTCGCCTGCACCTCCGCCCCCTTCTTCACCCGCTCCCACCCGTCGGCATCGGCCCGCTTCACCACCAGCACCTGCTCGTCGGCGGAATCGTTGACGGCGATCACCCCGCGGTTCTCGTTCGGCGGCTGCTTGCCGACCAGTTCCACCTTCGGCGGGTCGGGCGGCATCGGATCCACCTTCGGCGGGTCGGGCGGCATCGGCTCCGGCGGTTTCGTGTCAGTCGGCTTGGTGGGTTCGCCTTTGCTCGTCGGCGGCGGCGGGTCGTTGGTTTCCGTGGGCAGCGCGGCCACGGTGTTGTCAGTCGGCTTGGTCGGGAGTGTCCACCAGGCGAGGCCGACGGCCACCAGGAAGCCGCACGCCAGGAGCGCGGCCACGCCCCACCGCAGCACCTTGCGGCCGGCCGGCTCGTCCTTCGAGTACGCCGGCATCCCGAGCAGGTACGCGGCGTCGGCCTCGTCCGCCTCGTGCGGCGTGTCGGCCGGGTGGACCCCGCCCACCGCCATCGCCTGCTTGCTCGGGCTGCGGCCGGGGATCGCCTCCTTCCCCTTCACCAGCCCGTACATCCGCTTGTATGCCGACGGCGGCACGCGGACCTGGTCGGACAGCAGCAGCGTCAGGATCTGGTGGCACGCGGCGAGTTCGGCGAGCGACACGTCGGACTCGAGCGAGAACGTCTCGAACTTCTTCACCTGGTCCGGGCTGAGGCGGTCCGACAGGTACGCGGCGACGGTGTTCGGGTCGGTGGGGCTGCCGTCCGGGCCGCTGGTGGGCGTGCTCAGGCTCCGCTTCCGCACCAGCACGCGGATGCGGTCGGCGAGTTGTCGCGCCTCTTCGTTCTCGGCCAGTTTCTGGCCGATCACCTTGGCGTCGGCGGGCGGCAGCGTGTCGTCCAGGTAGGCTAACAGGGTGCGGAGGGTCAGGCCGATCATGGGTCGCTCCAGTGGTGTGCGAATTATTGGTGGCGGCGGGTCGGCGGTTTCGTGCAAAATTCTTTCCAGAACTTCCGGAGCGATGCGATGTCCCTCGCGCTGACTCTCGCTGCCCTCGCCTTGGCCGCCGACCCGACCGCCGGGTTGAAGGTGCCCGACGGGTTCGTCGTCACGCAGTATTCCGGGCCGGAACTGGCCAACGACATCTACGGCTTGCACATCGACAGCCGCGGGCGGGTGGTGGTGGCCGGCCGCGGGTACGTGCGCTACCTGTTGGACACCGACCTCGACGGCAAAGCCGATAAAGCCGTTGAACTCATCCCGGCACCGACCGACGGCCCTATGGGGCTGCTGTGGGAGTCCGACACGCTGTTCGTGACGAGCGACGGCGGAGTGAAGAAGTGGACCGGCGTGACGGGGAAGGAGTTGGCGAAGGAGAAGCCCGCCAGCGTCATCAAGCTGAAGACCGGCGGCGAACACGACGCCCACGCCGTCCGCCGCGGGCCGGACGGCAAGCTGTACGTACTGTGCGGCAACATGGCCGGCATCTCGTCGAAGACGATCACCGCGAAAGCTTCACCCGTCACCGAACCCGTGGCTGGTGGGGTGCTGCGGATGAACGACGACGGCAGCGAGGTGGCCGTCATCGCCGATGGCTTCCGCAACCCCTACGACTTCGACTTCGACGTACACGGCACGCCGTTCACGTTCGACTCCGACAACGAGCGGTGCGTGGGTTTGCCGTGGTACGAGCCGACCCGCTTCTACAAGATTCTGAGCGGCGGCAACTACGGCTGGCTCAGCCCGCAGCACTCCCAGACGTGGCGGATGCCGCCGTACAACCCGTATGTGGTGCCGCCGGTGGTGACGGCCGGCCGTGGCTCGCCGACCGGAGTGGCGTGCTACCGGCACACCCGGTTCCCGAAGGAGTACCAGGGCGGGTTCTTCTTCGCCGACTGGACGTTCGGCACCATCTGGTTCACCAACCCGACCGAGAAGCAGCCGAAGGCCACTCCGTTCCTCACCGTGACGGGCGAGAACGGCTTCGCTCCGACCGGGCTGGCCGTGGACCCGACGAGCGGCGACCTGTTCGTGAGCATCGGCGGGCGTGGCACCCGCGGCTCGGTGTACCGAATCAGCTACCCGAAGACGGCGAAGGGCGAGCCGATCCCGTTCGACGCGAAACCGCTGCCGAAGTGGGCGAAGCCGGCCGCCGTGCCGCTGAAGGCCGAAGCGCTAACGAACGCCAAGACCGATAAGGAGAAACTGGCCGTGGTGTGCGGCTGGTTCGACGCACTCGGCGGCATCGGCGACCCGAAGGTGAAGGGTACCGTGTGGGAAGGGTACACGTTCCGTAAACCGACGGACGTGGAGAAGATCGCGCCACTGCTGGTGGCGGTGTGGAAGGTGTTTCCCACCGCCGACGACACGCTGAACCGCGAGTTGGTCCGCTTCTTCGCCGCGGCGGGCGACACCGATGAACCGTTCATCGGCGTGATGACCGGTCACACCGCCAGGCAGAACGACCCGGTGGAGTGCGTTCACACCCTGCTCGCCTTCGCTCGAATGGGTGGGAAGCGGACGCCCGACGACGCCACTCGCATCGCCAAAGCGCTCGTCACGCTCGATGCCGGCTACACGACGGCGGGAGTGACGCGCGACACGCACTGGCTGTTGCGCATGGCGGCGGCAGTGGGTGCGCTGGCGGAACGTGACCCCGGCCTGCTACCCGCGTTGCTGCACCACCCGTCGTTCGGTAAGGCGGATCACCTGTGGCTCATGCAGGCGGCCAACGTCGACAAGCGTGTTACGGGGGAGCGGTTCGCTGCCATCGCCGCCACGGACGCAAAGTACGCATGGCAATCGGGACACGCGGGGTACATCGGCGCGTTGCCCGAGAAGGATGCCCGGCCGCTGTTGATGAAGCTCGCCGACGCCGGCTTCGGCGATGCCGTGGCGGTGCAGCTCGCACAGTGGCCGAGAGTGGGGGACCGCCCGCTGTTCGTGGGCGGGCTGGACTCTCCGTCCGCGGATGTGGTGTCGAAATGCGCGGTAGCGCTCGGGAAATTGAATGTGTTAAATTCCGAACTCGTTCCGCTGATTCGCGCCGTGCGGCGATTCCCTGATGTGAAAAAGGACGCCGCCGTTCGCGCGGACCTGTTCGCAGTTCTGAAAGAGGCCACCGGCGAGACGCACACCGACGCGGCCAAGTGGGAGGCGTGGTTGACCGAGAAGCACCCGGAGTTGGCGAAGAAGCTCGGCGGTACCGGGTACGACGCGGTGGCGTGGAAGAAGCGGCTGGCGAAGATCGACTTCGACGCGGGCAGCGCGGAGAAGGGCAAGGCGGTGTTTGCGAAGGCGCAGTGTGCGGCGTGCCACAACGGTACCACCGCCACCGGGCCGTCGCTCGTCGGCGTGGCCAAGCGGTTCAGTCGCGACGACTTGCCGACTGCGATTCTCGACCCGAACCGCGACGTGGCCGACCGCTACCGCACCACCCGGTTCACCACCGCCGATCAGATCTACGAGGGCATCGTGATCTACGACGCCCCGGACGGCGTGCTGCTGCAGACCGCCGCCGATACCACCGTGCGGCTTTCGGGCAAGGCTATTGAGAGCCGCAAACCGGGCGTGCAGTCGCTCATGCCGGCGGGGTTGCTGTACGCGCTGAGCGATGCGGAGGTGGCGGATTTGTTGGCGTATTTGCGCGGGCTGTAATCGGCCCTGGAACCGGGAACGCAGTGACCGGGTTCTTTACACACCCGGTCACTAGTGGGTCACTTGCCTCGTCCGTGGCCATAACCAAACCCTCAGCGACCCTTAGGTGGTAACCCACCCGACCAGGAGTTGCCGTGTCCCGCCGCCGGAAGGATCCGCTTCGCTCGCTCACAGGTGAGGAACGTCAGGAGTTGATTCGCCTGAGTCGGTCGCACGCCGCGCCCGCCGTTCGCGTCGCCCGCGCCGTCATGCTGTTGGCGGTGGCGGACGGTTCCGACTACCAGCACGCCGCCCGGTCGGCCGGTCGCACGAGCGGTGACGCCGTCTCCCACCTGGT
>JANNQE010000908.1:0-2855 GCA_031441625.1 Planctomycetia bacterium | reverse complement strand
GGCGGCGGAAGTTCGCCTCCTGACGCCGGCGGTGCTCGTCCACGAACTCCTCCTCACTCCGCTTCACGTACGCCCACCCGTACCGCAACACCCCGTACACGATCCGCGCCAGCTTGTGAGCCGCGGCCGTGATCGCCTTCGTCGCCCCCAGCCGACTCCGCTGCCGCCGCAGGAACGCCCCCACCCCGCTCGCGCTCCGCATCAGCCCCCACGCATCGGAATGCGGAGTCACGAACCGGCGTGCGGAGTGCGGAGTTTCCAACTCGAGTTCTTCGATTCCGCACACCGCGCTCCGCAGTCGGAAGATGCCTTCGATCTGCGTCAGGTCCACCCCGGTCGCTCACGCTCCAGACTCGCCGGTACTGTGTCACCCCACGTAATCGAGAGCCACGTCCAGCGCCACCGCCGAGTGCGTGACCGCCCCGACGCTGATGCGGTCCACGCCCGTCTCGGCGATGCCGCGGATGGTGGTCAGGTTCACCCCGCCGGACGCTTCCAACTGCACACCGGGAGCCACCACATCCCGCAACGCCACGCACGCCCGCATCTCGTCCGTCGTCATGTTGTCGAGCAACACGATCTCCGGCTTCACCGGCAGCACCTGCTCCAACTGTTCGATGGAATCGACTTCCACCTCCACCGGCAGGCCGGCATTCCCGGGATAAGACCTCGCCAACTCCACGGCCCGCCGCACGGCCGTGCTCGGCTCGCCCAGCCCGGCGATGTGGTTGTCTTTAATCAAGATGGCGTCGTACAACCCGACGCGGTGGTTGGTGCCCCCGCCGCACCGCACCGCGTACTTCTCCATCAACCGCCAGCCGGGGGTGGTCTTGCGGGTGTCCAGCACCTTCGCGTTCGTGCCGGCCACCAGGTCGGCGAACTTGCGGGTGAGCGTGGCCACGCCGGACAGCCGTTGCAGGAAGTTGAGGGCGGTTCGCTCGGCGACGAGGACGGACTGAAGCGGACCCGACACGGTGGCGATGCGGGTGCCCTTCGTCACGGTCGTGCCGTCCGTCACGAGCGGGGTGAAGGTCAGCTTCGCATCGACGGCGGCGCACACGAGCGCGGCGGCGGGCAGGCCGGCGATCACTCCGGGCGAGCGGGCGACGAACGCGGCGGTGGCGGACTTGGTGGCGGGGATGGTGCTCAGGCTGGTGCGGTCGCCGGTGGTGCCGAGGTCTTCGGCCAGGGCGAGTTCGACCAGCCGGCTGCACGCGGCGGTTTCGGCGGCGGTGAAGGTCATGTCGGCAGTGTATGCGGCGGGGCTACGTCTTGGCCGTCAGCCGCTCGACCTCTTGCAGCTTCCGCATCGGGCCGATGGCGATGATGGTGGCGTCCGCTTCCAACAGCGCTTCCCCCGGCGGGCTGTACACCACATCCCCGTTCGGGCGGATGATGCCGACGACCATCACGCCGAAGTCCTGACTCAGCCGCGAGTCGCGGAGCGCCTTGCCCGCCAGCGGGGAGCCGGGTTCGATCTTCAACTCCTCGATCTGCAGGTCGATGAACTCCGGCCGACTGGCCATCTCGATGAAGCTGAGCACGGCCGGCCGCAGCACCGCCTGCACCGCCCGGTGCCCGCCGGCCAGGTACGGCGAGATCACCTTGTTCGCCCCCACCTTCCGCAGCTTGCCCTCGGCCTCCTCCTCTTCGGCCCGCGCCACGATCAGGATTTTCGGGTTGAGCAACCGGGCGCTCAGCACGATGTACAGGTTGTCGGGGTCGGCCCCGACCACGCTGATGATCGCCTTCGCGCGGTCGAGGCCGGCGCGCTTCAGCACCTCGTCTTCGTTGGCGTCGCCCTGCATGTGCAGCCCTTGCAGGTAGTTCCACCCCGGCGGCTGGGGCATCTTGTCGATCACCACGAATCGCTTCTTCAGTCGCTCCAGCTCGTCGCACACGATCTTCCCCATGCGGCCGAACCCGCACACGATCTGGTGCCCGCTCAGGTGCTTCAGTTCGTCTTCCATGCGCTCCTTCCCGATCAGGTCGCGGATTTCGCCCGTCACCACCCCGCGGACGATCTCGGTGGCGATGTAGAAGAGGGTGAAGATGCCGCCCAGGGCGAGCATCATGGTGAACGTGCGGCCCTGCCACGACAGCTCCCGCGGGATCTCGCCGTACCCGAGGGTGGTGAGGGTGATGACGGTCATGTACAGGCCGTCGAACAGCGTCCACGGCGGCCCTTCGATGAGCGGGTAGGCCACCGTGCCGACGGTCAGGATGATCATCGGCACCAGCACCAGCCGGCGGATCCGCCGCGGCAGGAACCGCCGGATCATGCGGCCCGGCCAGCGGACGGCGCGAGCCAAGCGTTGTTTCATGGGGCGGCCCCGTTCAGCATCGCCACCGCCGCCGCGAGGCGCTCCAGGTGTTGATCCTTCCGCTTCTCCTGCGTGAACTCGGCCTGCGTTTCGACCCACTCGCGGACGCGGTCGAGGCTTTCCCGCAGGGCAGAGACGGCGGCGGGCAGTGGGGCGGGCGAACCGACCACCACGGCCGACGTGTGCGCGAACGCCGGCTGATCGGGGAAGAGGATGGAGCCGGCCCCGCCGATGGCACGAGCCGCGACCCAACCGGGACCGGAAGAGTCCACTTCAACCGAAGCGCTGAACCGCTCGCCGGACGTGGCGGGTGCGGACGCGATGACCTCACCGTTCGCCACAATTTCCAGCTTCTCGAACGGGGTGACGCTCTCGGCGGAGGCGGTGACGCGGGTGCCGGTGACGGCGAAGCGGAGCAACGGGCCGTTGGTGACGAACCCGGTTCGGCGCGGGGGCGGGGGCGGGCCGCCCCCCAAAACAGCAGGAACCCCCCCCGCCGGGCCCCCAAAAAAATAAACCCGCACCCCCCCC
>JANNQE010000907.1:0-1881 GCA_031441625.1 Planctomycetia bacterium | reverse complement strand
CTTTGGGGTCGCCGTCGGTGAGCAGGAACTTGGCCTCGCACCGGCGGTCCCGCAGCAGCCCCCGCTGAATGAACTTGAAGTCCCACCGCGGCTGACTGTCCACGCTCAACACCTTCAGCTTGCGGTCCACCACCTTCACCGCCTTCACCGCCTCGTCGGTCAGCACCTCGGTGTCGCCGATGTACCGGGCGACCACCTTCAGTTCTTGTTTGCCGAGCGTCTCGGCGTCCTGCTTGGTGGGCACGAACTTGAGCGCCGCCTTCTGGTCGTCGCCGTCCTTCGCGTCCACCGTCTCGGTCGCCACCTCGCGGCCGTTCAGCAGCAGCTTGAACTCGACTTTGCCGCGCCCGCCGAACCCCCGCCCGCGGAACCGCACCGGCACCACCGCCGTGTCGTCCACGAACAGGGCGTCCGGGCCGAGCACGTCGCGGATTTGCAACTGCGTGAACGAACTGCTCCCCACGCCGTACACGTGGACCGGCACGCCGGCGCGGACGCACTCGCGGGCCAGGTCGTCGAGACTCCGCCCGCTGGCGTTCTCGCGGCCGTCGGTCACGAGCACCACGGCGGCCGGCTGCTGGTTCTCGTCGCGCTTGAGCAGGTCGAACACGGTGTCGGCGATGGCCGTGCGGGGGCGGTCGGGTTTCAGCCCGGCCAGCCAGTTGGGTTCCTTCGGGTCGAGGCCGTCGCGGGTGACGCCGAAGGCGGCGGCCTCCACCGGCCCGGTCTTGCCCAGCTTCTTCACCAGATCGATGCGGGGGTTCGTGAGGGCGGCGCGGGCGATGTCCAGGCGGGTCGGCTTGTCGGGCGTGTTGGCCGGGATGCTGTCGCTGCTCGGCATCTCCGGGATGGGCTGAGTGGGCGACACCAGGTCGAAGGCGACGGCGGCCCGCCAGCGGTCGGCGGTGCCCGGCCGCGGGTCGGCGGCGGCCATGCTCTCGCTGGCGTCGATGAGCAGGGCGACCGGCTTCGCCTTGTCCCCGCGGGTCTCGTGCAGCCACGCCGGGCGGAGGGCGAGGAACAGGATGCCGCCGACGAGCGCCACCCGCAACGCGGCGAGGAGCAGCCGCCAGCCGAGCTTCACGCGGGCCGACTCGATGAGGTACAGGAACACGATGCCGGCGGCGGCGAGTACGAACAGCAGCACGGCCGCCCACAGGGGGAACCAACTGCGGAACGTGAGCGACGCGAACGGCACGGTGGCGAGCATGAAGTCATTCCCACAAATACTTCGGGTTGTATTCGATGTTGTGGCGGGTGAGCAGTTCGACGAACTCGTCCTCGAACGTTCGGCCGTGGTGGTGTTCGGGTTGGGTGCGAATGTAGTTCGCCACCGTCGGGCACACGTCTTCGCTCACGGTGAACGCCCCGTACCCGGTTTGCCACCCGAAGTCCGTGTTGCTGAACTCCCGCCGCCACCCGGACGAGATCGCTTTCACGTCACGGACCAGTTCGGCCACGGTGAGGTCGGTCGGCGTCTTCACCAACAGGTGAATGTGGTCCGGCATCCCGCCGGCCACCAACAGTGTGCCGCGGCGTTGGCGGACGATCCCGCCGATGTACCCGAACAGGTCGTCTTGCCACGCCGGGGCGATGAGCGGGGCACGGTGTTTGGTGCCGAACACCAGGTGGAACAGGAGGTTCGAGTACGTCGTCGCCATCTCGCCTCCCGTCGGTCCGGTCGCCGCTCCGCGGCTCCGGGTGGTGGGTTTGTGGTCCTGGGGCTTCCGCCCCAGGCTACTTCCGGGTCGCCGCTCCGCGGCTCCAACACGTTCCTATCATCCCATCCCAAAGCCGGATCAGTCACGACGCCAGCACCGAATACCCAATCCTACCCGATCACGGCGACGATCGCCTACCCACCCGGAGCCGCGGAGCGGC
>JANNQE010000906.1:0-9609 GCA_031441625.1 Planctomycetia bacterium | reverse complement strand
GCTTGCGAGCGTCCTCAGCACGCTCGCAAGCTCGCGGCGACGATGGTTATTGGAGTCTTCCGTGTCTTCCCTCATCGAACCCCGGCTGCTCCAGGGGTTCCGCGACTACCCGCCGGCCGCCATGCTGCCCAAAGAGCGGGTGCTTGAAACCGCCCGTCGCGTGTACCGCAGCTACGGCTACGCCCCCATCGACACCCCGGCCCTGGAGTACGCCGAGGTGTTGTTCGGTGCCGGCGGTGGGGAGACCGAACGACAGGTGTACCGCTTCAAGGACAACGGCGACCGCGACGTGGCGTTGCGGTTCGACCTGACCGTGCCGTTCGCCCGCTTCGCGGCCATGCAGGTGCAACAACTCGGCACGCCGTTCAAGCGGTACGCGATGGGTCCGGTGTGGCGGGGCGAACGCCCCGGCCAGGGCCGCTACCGCGAGTTCTGGCAGTGCGACTTCGACACCATCGGCACCACCACCAACGCCAGCGACATCGAGGTGGCACTGGTCATCAACGACCTGTTCACCGCGTTGGGATTTGAGAAGTTCACGATCCGCGTGAACAACCGCCTGCTGCTGAATGGACTGCTCGAAAGTATCGGCGTGTTGGATCAAGCCGTGCCGGTGCTTCGCTCGCTCGACAAGCTCGGGAAGATCGGCCGCGAGAAGGTGATTGAAGAGATGACCCGCGAGGCGAGCATCACTGCCGACCAAGCCGCCCGCGTGCTGATCCTGGCCGAAGCGAGCGGGAACAACGCCGACGTGTTGAACGCTGCGGAAGCGGCGTTCGGCGGGAGCGTGAACGAGCACGCCCGCAAGGGGCTGACCAACCTCCGCGAACTGCTGACCGCCTGCCACACCGCCGGCGTGCCGGACGGCCGTATCGTCATCGACCTCTCCATCGCCCGCGGGCTGGACTACTACACAGGCACCATTTACGAGACCACGCTGACCGATCTGCCGGGCATCGGCAGCGTGTGCAGCGGCGGGCGGTACGACAACCTCGCCGGCAAGTACACGAAGCAGGTGCTACCCGGCGTCGGCGCGAGCCTGGGTGTGGACCGACTGCTCGCCGCGATGGAAGAACTCAAGCACCCGTGGATGAGCGGAACCGCCACGCCCGCCGAGGTGATCGTCATCAACTTCGACAGCCAGCGGATCGGCGACTACCAGCGGATCGCGCGAACGCTACGTGCCGCCGGCATCGGGGTGGAGGTGTACCCGGAGGTGAAGAAGCCGAAGAGTCAGTTCGAGTACGCCGACAAGCGGGGGTTCAAGGTGGCCGTCATCGCCGGCGGCGACGAGTTCGGCCGCGGCGTGTGGAAGGTGAAGGACCTGGCAAAGCGTGTCGAAACCGAGATGAGCGAAGCCGAGATGGTGGCTGCGGTGATGGCGATTGTGAGGTAGGGCGGGCCGCCGTTCGCCGTCAGGCGAACAAGCCCCGCCAGTCAACCCCATTTGCGGTTGGCCGGCGGGGCTTGTCTCGCTTCGCTCGACGGCGACCCGCCCGACAAGCATCACCCCACACTCAGGCCGCCGCGGAAGCTCGGCAGCACGGCCGGGAACTGGCGTTCCACCTTGCCACTCAGCCCGTCAATCACCCTCACCCCGACGGGCGTGTTCAGCCCGCTGCCGGCGATGATCTCAGCCTTCCCGTCGCCGTCGGTGTCCCGCACGGCCACGTTCACCCCGCCGTTCCCGGTGAACGCCACGTACTCCTTCACCTGCACCCCGGCCTTGTACACCCGCACCGTGGACTTGTTCAGGGCCGCCGTGCCGGTGACCACCTCCGCCGTACCGTCGCCGTCGCCGTCGATGTCGCCGATCGCCACCGTCGCACCGCTGGTGTTGGCCGTGCTGGGCAGTTTGAACATCACCCCGCCCGTCGCCCCGCTGAACACGGTCACGTCGCCGGTGCCCCGTTGCCGGCCGACCGCGATGTCCGCCTTGCCGTCGCCGTCTACGTCGCCCACGGCCACGTTCACCCCGCCGCGGAAGCCGTCGTTGAAGGCGATGAAGTTCCGCACGGCCACCGGCGCGGTCTTCGCCATCACCTGCTTGCCGTCGAACGCCTTCACCTGCGACAGGCTGCCCAGCCCGGCCCCGGTCACGATGTCGGCCCGCCCGTCGCCGGTCACGTCGCCGACCGCCACCGTCAGCCCGCCCTTGAAGGTGGCGGAGTAGGCGTCGAACGAGGCCACTTCGCGGAGCGTCGCCCCGTCGAACACTTTCACCGTCGGCCGCACGCCCCGGCCCGCCCCGACCACGATGTCGGCGATGCCGTCGCCGGTCACGTCGCCGGTGGCCACGCTCACGGCCCCGGTGTAGTTGCGGCCGAACGGGTTGACGATGCCGAGCATGGCCCCGGTGCGGGCGTCGTACACGTTCACCTGGGCCGTGCCGCCGCCGTTCGTGCCCACGGCGTACCGCCCACGGACCTGTTTCAGCAGCGGCTGCGCCACCGGCGTGGCCGGCGGCTGCACGTCAATCGGGTACTCGCCCATGCCGGGAAGTTGCGGCAACGAGTACACGTCCTCGCCGGCGACCGCGCTGGGCGTGTCGCGGGCTTCCAGGCGTTCCACCCGCAGGCGGGTGAGCAAGTCGCCGAGGGTGAAGCTGGGGGCCGCAGAAAGTGTGTTGCGACGAACCATGTCGCACCTCCGAATCGCGTCCGTGCGGCGGGTCGGCGTCGTCGCCGGCCCGTCGGTGGATTCGTGTGAGTGTTGGGCTTACTTGGCACGTGGGGAACGAACACCGGCTGCGGGGCTTGCGCGGATTTCGGGGCGGTTGGCGTCGAAATCTCCCGCCGACGTGCTACCCTAAGCCTTTTCCCCGAAGCCGCGGGTTCGCCCCGCCGGCCGACTTTGACACGGAGTGATGGCAATGGGCAACCCGGCCGGCGAGCGACGCAAGAAGAGCGAGAAGCGGCGGGCGAAGTTCGAGGCCCGGCTGGGCGGGCCGCTGGCGTACATCCCGAAAGAGGCCCGCGAGGAGGCCTTCAAGCTGATCGCCGCCGAGGAGCAGAAGATGGCCGCCGAAGAAGCCGCCAAGAAGAAGTGAAGTGACGCGAACTGCTGACCGACACCGCCCCGCCACCCGCGGGGCGGTTCGCGTTTCCGGGCGTCTCATACACTACCGCCCACCTTCCGGAGGCTCGCCCGTGGCGCTCAAACCCAGCAACCCCACCCTGTCCGACGCGGTGTTCGAGCACGAAACGCGGTACGCCGTGCCGACCGACCCGGTCATGACCCTCCGCGGCACGGTCGTGAAGACCGGCGTGCTGGTCGCCCTCCTCGTCGCCGTCGCGCTGGTCAGCGGGTCGCTCACCTGGCAGTTCCTCGAAGAGCCGTACTCCAAGCGCCCCGTCTGGCTGACCGTCGGGCTGATCGCCTCCATGCTCGCCGCACTCGTTATCGCCATCGTCACCAGTTTCAAGCCGCGGTGGTCGGTCGTCACCGCCCCACTCTACGCCGCGTTCGAGGGGTGGGCCATCGGTGCGATCAGTACCTTCTTCGAGAAGGAGTACGCCGGCATCGTGGTGCAGGCCGCGGCGCTCACGGTCGGGGCACTTGTCGCCCTGCTGGTGTGTTACCTGACGCGGTTCATCCGCCCGACCGAGAACCTGAAGCTGATGATCGCGGCGGCCACCGGCGGGCTGATGCTCGTGTACGGCGTCACGGCGCTGCTCGCCCTGTTCGGCATCAAGGTGCCGTACTTGTTCGATGCCGGGCCGATTGGCATCGCCTTCTCGGTGTTCGCGGTGGCGGTGGCGGCGTTCAACCTGGTGCTGCACTTCGACTTCATCGAGAACGGGGTGAAGCGGGGCGCGCCGAAGTACATGGAGTGGTACGCCGGGTTCGGCCTGCTGGTCACGCTCGTGTGGCTGTACATCGAGATCCTGCACCTGCTGGCCAAACTCCGCGGACGCAACCGCAACTCCTGACCCCCGCCTACCGACCTCCCCTTCCGCCGCCCCGCCGCGTAGCGTGTGGGTGCGGTGATGGTTCTTTCCACCTCCCCCCACCCACCCGTGGAATCATGTCCCAAACCAAGAACATCCCATGCGCACCAACGACTTACGGCGAATCCCGCTCGACCGCCTGTCCGCCGAACCCACCACCACCGCGGCCGATTGGCTGTGGCACGGATACCTGAAGGCGGGTGAGATCACCCTGCTCACCAGCCAGTGGAAGACGGGAAAAACAACCCTCCTCCTTGGCCTGCTCCGCGCCCTCGGCAGCGGGCAACCGTTCCTCGACCGCCCGACTCGCCCCGGCCGCGCGTGGGTGATTTCGGAGGAATCGCAAGACCTGTGGCGGGACCGAGTGACTTCACACCCCGTCGGCGGGCACGTCGAACTGATGCCCCGCCCGTTCCGCGGCCGGCCGACGCCGGACGAGTGGGCCGACCTGATCGACACCGCCGCCGCCGACCGCCCCGACCTGTTCGTGGTGGACACCCTCGCCCACTTCCTGCCCGGACGATCCGAGTCCGACGCCGTCACCCTGCACGAAAGCCTTCAACCCCTCCACCGCCTCACCTCCGCGGGGGCGGCGGTCCTGCTGTTGCACCACCCGCGGAAGAAGGCGTCGGAGGCGGGCAGTTCGGCCCGCGGGTCGGGGGCCTTGCTCGGGTTCGCCGACGTGCTGATGGAACTCTCCCGGTACGGCAAGCTGAAGTCGGACGCCCGACGGCGGCTTCTGTTCGCCCGCTCGCGTCGGCCGGAAACGCCCGAGCGACTGGCCTACGAGTGGGACGCCTCCACCGGCGTCTTCCTCACCGTGACCGACCCGCGCGACCGCCAGTACGCGGAGAACTGGGCGTCGGTGGAGAAGGTGTTGACGACTCGCGGCGGGCCGATGACGTGTGCGGAGATCGCCGCCAACTGGCCGGAGGAGTGGGCCCCGCCCAGCCCGGCCGCGTTGTACACGTGGCTGCACGCCGCCCACGCCCGCAAACTGGTGAAGCGATCCGGCCGCGGCACGAAGGGCGACCCGTACCGCTTCCGCCTCCGCACGAAAGAGGACGACGAGTACGACCGCTTCCAGGCTTCTTTGCCGAAGCTGCCCGACCTGCCGCCGTTGGGGGAGTGAGTTGGGGATCTGCCTATTGGATACTGCCGCCTGTTAGCCCGAGGCGCGAGCGAGGCCGACCGCCCAGGCTAGACGCCAAGACGGTCGGCCCCTCGCTACCGCGTGAGCTGAAGGAACTTCTCACTTCTGCATCCGGATCTCGCCGATCTTATCTCCCCCCTCGCTGTAATAGGAAATTCCATCATCGTGGAAAACGGCGGTGCCCCCGCTCTTCAACCGCACCCGTAGTGCGTTCTGCTGCGCTTTCCCGTTCACGGCCAGAAGGTCGAGCACCAGGAAGCGCTCCGTGGCCGATTTGATGTGCTCCGAAGCGATTTTCTCGAAATCGGTGTGTCGCTTCTCGAGGTTCATCACCTGCGTGGCGGTCTCGGCTTGGACCGTGGTGAGCTTCTCTTCCAATTCCTTCACCCGCCGTTCGAGGGCGGTCATGTATTCACCGGAGCGGGTCTTGCCCAGCACGGTGGTGATCGTGAACGGGATGGTCGTCGTGGTGTAGGTGTTCACGCGCTCGATCTTCGCCATTTCGCGGGTTACGTCGGCCATGTCGCGGACCACGGCGAGGCGGAATGCCTTATTGTAGTGATCGACGATGGTATTGCTACCTTTGAACCATTGTTCGAATGCTTGGTCAGAGCGGACATCAATTTCTTTATCGCTGAGGAGCAGGTCGTAGACCTGACGTACCTTAGCCATCGCGCCGGTGTCCACCGCCGCCTTGAACAAAATGGTCTCGAACGACCCGGACGCACCGCCCTTATGCCCGAAGTCGAGGCCGAACTTGTCAAACACCTCCAAGCCAAAGGACGTGTCGGACTTGCTCGAAGAAGCGCCTTTCCTTTCCTCCTTCGATGTGAAGGCCCTCATCCAGGAGGCGAAATCGCCGGAGTTGCGGGCATGTTCAGAGAGCGATTTCAAGCGTTCCCGAAACGCTGACTGGCTCGCCACCTTCAGCGCACGCTCGTTCTCGACGAACGTGTGAGCCGTCGGCCTCACTTCCAACGCTCCGAGCGAGGCCGTGTGGATCGTGTACCGATCGCCGAGCGCGGCGAAGTCGCTGATCTGCACCGGCCGCGTCAACGCCGTGGCGAACTGCCCGAGGATCAGTTGGGCGTCGTCCTTGTCGGCGTTGAACAGCTTCACCACTTTCCCCGAATCCACCGCTTGCACAACACGCTGGTCCACGTCACGGGCAATGAGGTCACCCGGCTGGATCTTAGTACCAAGTGCCTTCTCCAGCACGCTCAATCCGTTGGCCGCCAGCGACTCGAACGTGGCCGTCTGGATTTTTCCCGTCTTCACGGTGTAATCTGATTCGATGCGCAGCTGCAGGGAAGCCAGTTCGTCCGCCGTGACGGCCGACTTCAGGCTCAGCCCGAACACCATCCCCTGCTCCGTGTCGAGGGAGAGTGGAGCGCGGCCGAACCGCGCGGAGGTGTTCTCCTGGGTCGCCTCACCCAGTTCCAACTTCCCGGTCGGGTCGAACAGCTTCACGCGAACGGCGTGAGGGGCCATCGGTACCAACTGCTCGATGGTGATCGACGGAGGGGTCGAGGGCGACGCCTTCACACCGCCTTGGGCCAGTTGCTGCTCCAACTGGCTCTTGTCCGCCGACGTGGGCTTCACGTCGAGTTGGACGGTGATCCGCTTGCCGTTCGTGCTCAGGTCGTACCTGGTCAGCCGGAATGGGGTGGTGCGGTAGAACTTCCCGCCGGCCCCCATGTACACGTTCACCATCCCGCTGCTGGCCACCGGAGCGCGGTACATGAACAGCAGGGAGTCGGCTTCCGTTTCCGAGGGTTCCGTTTTGATCACAGCGGCCGGCTGCGACGGAGGTTGCGCGGTCAGCGGCGGGGGCTGGGCGACCGCGAACCCGATGAGGGTGGCGATCACGGTCCCGGCGAGCAAGTGCGTCTTCACGTTATCGTCTCCGATAAGGCGGTGGTAAGGCGGTGGGCGTCCGCCTGAAGACCCTGGCGTGGGTCTGCGGACGAATGGTATGTTCGTCGGCTACCGGGGTTCATCGTTCAACGCGGAATCCCACCGAAGCCGGTCGCTGAACGACCAGTCTGTGCGAAACACAAAAATTCCGCCCGTCGGGGATCAGCATTCCCGCGCAATTCCACCGAAACCGGTCGTTCAACGACCAACAGGCTCGCCGCAATGAAGTTTTCGCACCACTGGCACGCAACGTGAGGCTCGCCCATGGCCGACGCGTCCTTCCTCATTCGCAACATCCGCCAAGACGACGCCCACGGCTACCAGAAAATCCTCCGCCTGCGAGTGGACGAGTTGCGGAAGCAGAAAAAGATGGATTGGCTGGAGTTGCACAACGCCTTTTGGGATGTCTTACCGCCGACGGAACGCGGAGCCGGGGACGCCATAACGAAGGCGAATGACCGCAAGAGTTTCTACCGCGCCTTCAAAAGCGGCCAAGGCGCCCCCAACAACTCCTACCCCCCTCACCGCGTCTACTTGCTGGCCGAGTTCTTCGGCGTCGAACTCGGTGAACTCCTCCGGCCGTTTATTGCCTCGCACGCTCCGTGGTCTACGGAAGTGGTCGGTCAGCCGCGATATACTGCCGCTCTTCTCGAAGCGGGTGAACAATCGGACAGCCCACGCTACCACATCGCCGGCGCGCACATCACCTTCGCGGTGCTGCCGGAGGTGGCCGTCCGGCGAGTGTACCGGGCGATGTACCCTAACAACCCGGCCGCGGTGGAGCAGTTCATACGGCTTGCCGGACACGTCCGCCACCAGTACAGCGTGACTCTCAAAGACAAACGCCAACTGCCACAAATCACGAACTACATCCCGGCTAGTTCGTTTGATCGACTTTTCACGGAGTGCCCCGCAGAGGAGGTGGGGGAGATGCAGCAGTTCCTCTGCTACTTACGGAATCTGATTGCGGGGAAGGACAAGTTCGAAGTGCTGTTGATCTCCGACAAGGTGCTGGGCGACACCGACACGCGGCTAGTGGCGGCGAACGGCCTGGCCAGCGAGCGGACGTTCGGGAGCGGGCAGATCGACTGGAGTACGGACGAGGCGCAAGTCTGTCACGCACTGGACTGGTTCAACAATATCGGCAAGGGCGAGAAGTTGGAAGCCAAGAAGATCGACGAACTGTGTCGGTTGCTCGACACGAAGAAGTGAACTAAGTTTCTCCCAAAAAGTCGTAGGACTCTGGGCTCGCCCCACCCACGGAACCTGCCTAGAGTGGGTCGGCGCGAGCGAGGCGATCGCTGGACCCACCCTGCCATCTGTCTCACCTTCTCATTCTGCGAAGCCCTGCCCCATTAGGTGTGCCCGCGTTTCTTGGCGGTGCGGCAGACGTCCACGATCTTGCCGAACTCGTCCACCGCCATGCGCAAGCGGTCGTCCCCCCCATGCGGTGTAGGGGAGGAGCGTGGGGTGGGATCGTGTGCTCCGCGCGGGGACGGAGTGGGAGCGAAATTCGCGGGCGGCGGGTATACTCCCGGTCATGCTCACCATTGCCGCCATCGACCGCATCCTGACGACGATCCCCGGTCGCACCGTCGGGCTGGTCGGGGACCTGTTCCTGGATCGGTACTTCGACATCGACGCGTCCCGCAACGAGCCGTCGGTCGAAACCGGATTGACGGCGTATCAGGTGACGGGCGTGCGGTGCTACCCCGGCGCGCTCGGCACGGTGCTGAACAACCTGGCCGCGCTCGGCGTGGGGCGGATTCACCCGATCACGGTCGTCGGCGACGACGGCGAGGGGTACGAGCTGCGGAAGGCGCTCGGGGCGATGTCGGGTGTGGTGACCAGTGACATCGTGGTGTCAGCGGACCGCCGCACGCCGAGCTACAACAAGCCGATGTTGAACGAGGCCGGGGCGGTGCGGGAACTGAACCGGCTTGACATCAAGAACCGCACGCCCACGCCGGATGGCGTGACGGCCGACGTGATCCGCCGGCTGGAAGTCGCGTGGGACACGTTCGACGCGTTACTGGTGCTCGATCAGGTGAGCGAGGCCGAGTGCGGGGTGGTCACGACCGAGGTGCGGGAAAAGTTGGCCGAGCTTGGGGCACGCGACCCGGCGAAGTTCGTGCTGGCCGACAGCCGCGAGCAAATTGGGCTGTTTCGGAACGTGTGCGTGAAGCCGAACTTAAGTGAGTGTCTGCGTTCATTCCTCAACCGTGAGAGTTATGACGCTCTTGACGTGAGCGGAGCACTCCAGCGGGCGGCGCGTTTGGCCGGACGGCCGGTGTACTGTACTAACGGCGAGCGGGGCATCATGCTTCAACGGCCGGAAACAGCGGCGTGGGACAACCACCCCGCGTACCCGGTGGCTGGCCCCATCGACGTCTGCGGGGCGGGGGACAGTTGCAGTGCGGCGATCGCGTGTGCGATGACGGCCGAGTGTTCGCCGGAGGAAGCCGCGGCGTTCGGCAACCTGGTGGCGTCGATCACCGTGCAACAGATCGGGAAAACCGGCACCGCGACCCCGGAGCAAGTCCGCGCCCGCTGGCGCGAGGTGAGCGCCGCCGGCACCTCCGGAACCAG
>JANNQE010000905.1:0-9947 GCA_031441625.1 Planctomycetia bacterium | reverse complement strand
CACAGCCGGACCTACCGAACATGAACACCCCGCTCGCACAACTCATCGTCGCCCGCCTCCGCGAGTTCCTCCGCGAACCGGCCGCCATCTTCTGGGTGTACGGCTTCCCGCTCGTCCTCGCCCTGATTCTGGGCACCGCCTTCCGCACCCGCCCGGTCGAAGTCATCAAGGTGGATGTGGTGGCGACCGGCGACGAGGCGGCGAAGGTGGTCGAGCGGTGGCAGGCCATCGACCCGCGACTGAAGATCGAGACGCGCACGGAGGCCGAAGCACTCGACCGCCTGCGGACGGCCAAGACCGCCATCGTCATCACACCCGACCCGTCCGCCCAGGCCAAGTACCGAACGACCGTGGACAACAACCAGCCCGGCAGCGTGCTGGCGAAGGCCGCCGTGGACACGCTGATTTTGCGCGAAGCGAACCCCGCCGCCGCCGTGCCCGAAGCCACACAGATGGTGGACCAGTCGGGCGGGCGGTACATCGACTTCTTGATTCCGGGTTTGATCGGCACGAACCTGATGGGCGGCGGGCTGTTCGGCGTCGGCTTTTTGATCGTGGACATGCGGGTGCGGAAGCTACTGAAGCGTTACCTCGCCACGCCAATGCGGAAGACCGACTTCATGCTGAGCATCATGATCAGCCGGTTGCTGTTCACCGTGAGCGAGATCGGCATCCTGCTGGCCGCCGCCCACATCCCGTACTTCGGGCTGACCGTACACGGCAACTGGATCGTACTCATCATCCTGATCCTGCTCGGCGGGGCGTGCTTCTCGGGCATCGGGCTGCTCATCGCCAGCCGCGTGCGGACGCTTGAAACGGCCTCCGGGCTGATGAACGCCTTCATGCTCCCGCAGTGGCTCGTCAGCGGGGTGTTCTTCTCGTCGGACACCTTCCCGGCGTTCCTGCAACCGTTCATCAATCTGCTGCCGCTGACGGCGCTCAACCGAGCGCTCCGCGCGGTCATCAACGACGGGGCCGGGTTCACGTCGCTGGTCATGCCGCCGGGCGGCCAGTGGTACGACGTGTTCTACTCCCCACTGGTGGTGCTCGGCGTGTGGGGCGGGGTCGGCTTCTTCGGCGCGGTGAAACTGTTCAAGTGGCGGTGAGGTAGGGTGGTCCGCTCTCGCCGAGAGCGGGATCAGAGCCCGCTCTCGGCGCGAGCGGGCCACCCTACCGGAACTTCCGAACGGCCCGTCGGCCCACGGGCCGGTGATGGCCACGGTGATGCCGGGCGATTGCAGGTTGGCGAACAGCCATTTGCCGCACGGGCTGAAGCAGACGCCGCTCCACTCGGTGGCGCGGAAGTCGCCGCGGAAGCCGTTCTTCTCCCCCCGCAGGCGGGTGACGTTCTCGGCGAACACGAACAGTTGGCCGTCCGGGGTGAGCGCCTGCAACCGTTGCCCCGGCCGCCCGCCGTCCTCGCACATCACCAGGCACCCGTTCGGCGTGGCGCACAGGTTGTCCGGCATGTTCAGCACGTCGCGGCCCGGACTCTCGAACAAGATGCGGAGCTTCTCCTCCGCCGGCGTGTACTCCCACACCTGCCCCTGATCGGCGTTCCCGCCGGAGGTGCTGGTGATGAACAACTTCCCTCCCGCGTGGAACACCCCTTCCAGCCGGGCGAACGTGGTGCCGCCCAGCTTCTGCCCCTGCTTGTACACGCCCTTGCTGTCGGTGGTGTTCGGCGAGTGGGCGAGGTGCGGGTCGGCGATGGGCACCCACTTCACCGCGAAGGTCGAACCGGGGGCGACCTGCTTCCGCACGTCCGGTCGGCCGACGGCCACGAGCATGTCCAGCTTCCCGCCGTCCGCCAGCTTGCCCGGCGTCTTCGGGGTGAAGCGGTAGAACCCGCTCGGGTTGGCGTCTTCGGTCAGGTAGACGCACCCGGTGGCCGGATCGACGGCAACGGCTTCGTGGATGAACCGGCCCATGTCATTCAGCGGTTGTGGCTCGGTGGTCCCGTCCGCCGGCACCTCGAACACCCACCCGTGTTCCTTCTGGTACCCGATCGGCTTCTTGTTCCCGTCCACGGTGGTCGTGTCGCCGACGTTCTCCTCGCCGCTCAGCCATGTGCCCCACGGCGTCGATCCACCGGCGCAGTTGTGCGCCGTCCCGCTCAGGCTGATGAAGCTGTCTTCCAACTGCTCGGTGCGGGTGTTGAACACGAGGTTGGTACACCCGCCTGGGCCGGTCGGGTCGTAGTTCGTCTTCGCCCCGCCGAACGCCTTGCCCCGCCCGCTGATCTCCTGGTTCCGCACCAGCGTCAGGCGGTCGCCGTCGGCCTTCACCACCGCCATGCCGTCGTGCGCGCCGGGGTTTTTGCCGTCGCCCGTCAGCAACTTGTCACCGTTCCAGGCGAACGTGCGGTAGCGAAAGCCGTCGGGCAGCTTGACGAGCGTCAGGCCGGTGGCTTCGTCCTTCGCCGGGTGCAGTGGGCCGTACCCGCGGGTGGCGGTGCTGCCGGAGGCGAGTCGGGCGGACAGGACGGTGAGGCCGGCGGCGATGGCGCAGGCCCCGCCGACGAGCAGGAACGAGCGGCGGTCGGGCGTGGGGGAGGGCATGGCGGCGAGGTGCGTGCGAGGGTGGGGAGGTACACCCAGCATACCACACCGCCCACCGATGACACGGGGTTGTCACGAACGCCGGCGGGTGTACCGTTCTCCCTTGTGTGGCCCGAGGGTGTGGCGTGATAATAGCGTTGCCGGATGATGTGGTCGTCCACCGTCTCGGCGGCGCGGCAGTGGCCAACCTGCGACTGAAGCCGGGGGAGGTGACACTCACCCCGCCGGGGATCTCGACCCACGTCGGCGGGACACCAGGCGAGGCGGTCGATAACATGCGTGCCGTTTACAATCGGTCGAAGAAGTGGCAGGGGCCGCAGACCGTTGCAACTACGACCGCCGTCGACATCCGCTCGGCCGGGTTCGACGTGATCGCCGACCCGACGCCGAACTTCCCGAACCATGCCCGTGTCGTTCACCCGAACGGCGTGGCCGGGTTCACCGACGACAACCTGCGCCGGCTCGCTGCCGCGTTCGTCACCACCTCGGGGCACTGAGATGATTACCGCCGTCGCCACTTGCTTGCTGACCTCGCGCGCCGGATTGAACCTCGGCAGTATTGAGGTGGAGAAGATCGAAGACGGCCTGGTGCTGGGGGAGTTCACCCCTGGGCCGGATTACCCGGTGGTGAAACCGCACTTTCTGTACTTCGAGGAGTTGGTTGAAGGTCAAGTGCTCAGCCTGACGGATCAGGCGATGGAGGTGATCGACGGGCTGGGTATCATCATGTCGCTTCCGAATGGCCACCACCCCGTCCGCGACATCCAGATTTACTCCGACGGCGGGTTCTCCTGTCGGCTGCCGGTGGCCGCGCTCAACGGCAAGCACTCCGGCTGACGGCGGGGTTGTCGCACGCGGCGGCGGGTGTACCGTGTCTGTTCGCGTCCGCCCGTTCACCCCGAAGCCGCACCATGTCCGACCGCGTTCTGAAGCTGGGCATCCCCGCCGGGTCGCTCCAGGAAGCCACCGCCGACCTGTTCCGCAAGGCCGGGTACAAGCTCACCTTCACCAGCCGCAGCTACTACCCGGCCATCGACGACCCGGACATCCACTGCACGCTCATCCGCGCCCAGGAGATGGCCCGGTACGTGCAAGACGGCTCGCTCGACTGCGGGCTGACCGGGCACGACTGGGTGGTCGAGAACGACGCGGTGGTGACGGAACTGGCCGAGCTGGTGTTCAGCAAGGTGAGCCGCCGGCCGGTGCGGTGGGTGCTGGCCGTGCCGACCGACAGCCCGATCCAGATGCCCCAAGACTTGCAGGGCAAGCGGATCGCCACCGAGGTGGTGAACATCACGAAGAAGTGGCTGGCGTCTCATGGGGTGACGGCGAACGTCGAGTTCAGTTGGGGGGCGACGGAGGTGAAGCCGCCGACGCTGGCCGACGCCATTGTGGAAGTGACCGAGACGGGCAGCAGCCTGAAGGCGAACAACCTGCGGATCGTGGCGGACATTTTGCAGAGCACCCCGCGGTTCATTGCCAACCCGGCGGCCGCCGATGACCCGTGGAAGCGGCGGAAGATGGACGACCTGATCCTGATGCTGAAGGGGGCGATGGCGGCCGAGGGGAAGGTAGGGCTGATGATGAACGTGCCGAAGGACCAGCAGGGGGGCGTGCTGGCGCTCATGCCCGGCCACACCCCCACCATCAGCGGGCTGAGCGACCCGAGCTGGATCGACGTGGTGGTCATTTTGAGCGAGGAGGAAGTGCGGAGCCTGATCCCGGCGCTCAAGCGGGCCGGCGCGACGAGCATCGTCGAGTTCCCGCTGAACAAGATCATCGACTGAGGCACTGAAGCCTCCGTGCTCCGTTCGGACCGGTACACTTAAGGGTGTGCCGTCTCCGAGGTGAATCCATGTCAACAACCGCTCAACCACCGGCGTCACCTGCGGTCGGTCATGATGCCCGTGCGGTGGCGAACTGGCTACTCGACCGTGCCGAACAGGGGCACACCCCGCTCGACCACATGCAGTTGCACAAACTGGTCTACCTCGCACACGGGTGGCACCTGGCCCGCGTCGGCAGACCACTTATCAAAGACCGGATCGAGGCGTGGCCGTACGGCCCGGTGATTCCCGCCCTGTACCACGAGTTCAAACAGTTCGGGGACGAACCGATCGACGGGAGGGCGTTTGACTTCGATTTCGATGTCGCCGAAAACGTGGTTCTCCACGACGAATTCCCGGCCGACACCCTTTGGATACTCGACCTAGTTTGGCGGACCTACGGGGTGTACTCCGGACCGGAGTTGTCTGCCATGGCACACGAAAAGGGCACGCCGTGGGAACAGGTGACGGCCGGCAGGCGTGTGAACGAACTCCGCGGCGTGCTGATTCCGAACGACCTCATGAAGTCACACTTCGAGGAACAACGCCGCCTCATCTTGTCCCGCGGGTGATGGCGCCCACACCGAGGAGCAGGGCTACCTGCACTACGAAACCCCTGAAATACTGGGATTTCAGTGCGGAAGGGTGTCAGAAATCGGCCGATTGTCCTCGTCCGACGCCGCGGAATCCCTGTTTTCAAGGCATTTCGTAGTGCGTTAGCCCTGCGTTACCCCCCCCATCAGTCGTACCGCCGCCGCGCGGGTGATGCGTCCGGTGCGGTTTGGCCGTGCAGAGCGGCCGGTGCGCCTTCCGATGATCGACGCAACTGACACGGTTGTCGCGGTGGAACCCGTCGTTCCCCCGGTCGCCGCGGGTTCCCTGCACCGAGGAGTGCGTCGTGAGCGAGACCAATCCCAAGAAGGAGTTGGCGGGCGGGGATGTACCACCCGGCGCTCCGGCGGCGGGAACCCGGCCCCCGGCCGTGTGGAGGGATCGCGCGCTGACGACCACCCCACCCACCGAAAAGTTTTCCAAACTCCGCAAACTGGAGTTGGAGAACGAGCGGCTGCAGTTGGAAAACGAGAAACTGCGGTTCGAGAACTTGAAGGTGAGCAACGACGTGTGGCGGGTGCGGATCGAGATCGGGCTTCGGGTGCTGATGGCCCTCGCCCTGTTCGGGGTAGTCATTCACTACATCTACACCGTGCTCGACCTGACCGCCAAGCAGGTCGGCACGGAGAAACTGTCCGACCCCGTCCTCGGCGTCCTGCTCGGCACCACGTCCATCAACGTCATCGGGCTGCTGCTCGCCGTCGCCCGGTACTTGTTCCCTCCCTCCGGCAAGCCGATCTCGCCGGAGGGATGATCGCGGTCTCACAGACGCCTGCCGCTCACCCCCACGTCACCAATCCCGGTTCGAACAGGTTCGGCAGGTTCGCGTGCTTCGGCAGCACCCGCACGTTGAACCCGAAGTGCCCGCTGTTGTCGCACGGCACCAGCCCCTTGAACAGCACGCTCCCGCCGGCTGCCCCGTCCGCGGTCAGGGCCACCACCTGCGGGTCAGTCACGTCCCCGTCGCCGTCGAGTCGGCCGTAGCACACCTGCACTTCCACGTCGGTGGCGGCCACGCTGCCCAACTGCACCCGCACGCTCACCGGCAGCGACTTGCCCACCCGCCACATCTCGCCGGTCGGCGCCTCCACGCTGTCCACCTTCACCCCGCCCCACCCGGCCTGCACCTTCTTCCGCCACCCGGCCAGCTCGCCCGCCGGCTTCAGCCCGTCGGCCGTCAGTTTGGCCTCGCGGGTGTGCGCCGGCAGGTAGCAGCGGGTCAGGTACTCCTCCACCATGCGGTTCGTGTTGAACGCCGGCACCAGGGTGCTGATGGCCTTCTTCATCCGCTTGATCCAATGCCGCGGCAGGCGGTCGGAGCCGCGGTCGTAGAAGACCGGCACCAGTTCGCGTTCGATCAGTTCGTAAATCAGCCGGCTCTCCACGTCATCCTGGTACTTCAGGTCGGAATACTCCTCGCCCGAACCGATGGCGAACCCGTTCTCGCCGTCGTACCCCTCCACCCACCAGCCGTCGAGGATGCTCAGGTTCAGCCCGCCGTTGACGGCCACCTTCATGCCGCTGGTGCCGCTCGCTTCGAGCGGCCGGCGGGGGTTGTTCAGCCACACGTCCACGCCGTGCGTCATGTGGCGGGCGACGTTCATGTCGTAGTCTTCGATGAACACCACCCGCTTGCGGAACTCGGGCAGGCGGGCGTTCTGCACCACGCGGGCGATCAACTCCTTCCCGCCGTTGTCCTTCGGGTGGGCCTTGCCGGCGAAGATGAACTGCACCGGCTTGTCGGTGCTGTTCAGCAGGGCCGCCAGGCGGGGCGAGTCGCGGAACACCAGGTCGCCCCGCTTGTACGTGGCAAACCGGCGGGCGAAGCCGATGGTGAGGGCTTCGGGGTCGAGCACCTCGGCGGCGGCGGCCACCTCATAGGCCGGGGCGTTCCGGCGCTTCAGTTGCATCGCCAGTCGCTCACGGGCGAAGGTGATGAGCCGCCCGCGGCACTGCTCGTGCGTCCGCCACACCTCGGCATCCGGGATGTGGTCCACCTGCTTCCACACGGCGAAGTCGGTCGGCTTGCTGTCCCACTTCACGCCCACGTACCGCTCGAACAAGTGGCCGAACTCGGGGGCCAGCCACGTCTGCGTGTGAACGCCGTTGGTCACGCTGGTGATCGGCACCTCCGATTTCGGCAGGGTCGGCCATATGGGGTTCCACATGGCCCGGCTCACCTGCCCGTGCAGCGCGCTCACCCCGTTGCTGCTGTTCGACATGCGGATGGCCAGGACGGTCATGCCGAACCGCTCGCCCTCGTCGTCGGCCCGCTGCCGGCCGAGCGCCAGGAAGGTGCGGCGGTCCAGCCCCAGTTGCGGGAAGTACCCGCCAAAGTACTGGTCCATCAGGCCCGCATCGAACACGTCGTTCCCGGCCGGCACCGGCGTGTGCGTGGTGAACACGGTGCCCGCCTTGATCGCCTCGGACGCGGTGGCGAAGTCGAGCTTCTTCTCGGCCATCAGCGTGCGGACTCGCTCCAGGGCGCAGAACGCCGCGTGCCCCTCGTTCAGGTGGCACACGGTCGGCTCGTGCCCGACCGCCCGCAGCGCCCGCACCCCGCCAATGCCCAGGACGATCTCCTGCTGAATCCGCGTGACGATGTCCCCGCCGTACAGTTGGGCGGTGATGGCGCGGTCTTCGACACGGTTCTGCGGGATGTTCGCGTCGAGCAAATAGAGCGGCACGCGGCCGACCATGATCCGCCAGATGCGGAGTTGCACCTGGCGGCCGGGCAGGTCCACGCTCACCAGCAGCGGGTCGCCGTTCTTGTCCTCCTCGACGATCAGCGGCAGGCTGAACAGGTCGTTCTCCGGGTACTTCTCCTGCTGCCAGCCGTCGGCGTTCAGGTACTGGCGGAAGTACCCCTCGCGGTACATCATGCTCACGCCGACGAGCGGGAGGCCCAGGTCCGACGCGCTCTTCAGGTGGTCGCCGGCCAGCACGCCCAGGCCGCCCGAGTACACCGGCACGCTCTCGTGGATGCCGAACTCCATGCTGAAGTACGCCACCTTCAGCCCGGCCGCGTCCGGGTGGGCCTCGGCGAACCACGGCTTGGCAGTCTTGTAGGCGGTGAAGGCGGCCGTCACGCGGTCCAGGTGGGCGAGGAAGTCGTCGTCGTGGGCCAACTCCTCCAGCCGCTTCTGGCTGACGGCGTACCCCAACCGCACCGGGCTGTGGTCGAGTTTGGTGAAGAGGTCGGGGTCGATGCGGTGGAACAGGGCGACGGCGTCGGCGTGCCACACCCACCAAAGGTTGTAGGCCAGGTCGAGCAACCCCTTCAGCCGGTCGGGGATGCTCGGCAGGACGGTGAACGTGCGGACGGGTCGTGCGGGCATGTCGGCTCCGGTCGGGTGAGTCGAAAACGAGTGACGGAGGGAGGGTGATAAACTAGGTAAGCGACGGGGCAGTTTGAAGACCTCACCCCCCGTGCTAGAATTGCCCGCCCCGGTACAATCTCCCCGTCCGTCCCCTCGATGCCGCCCGTGATGCCCCCCACCGACCGCACCACCACCGACGCCCAAGCCCTGTTCGAGCGGGGGCACCAGAGCTTCCAGTCCGGCGACTTCCGGGAGGCGGTGGAGTGCTTCTCGCGGGCCATCCGCCTGCGGCCGCACGTGGCCGCCGGCTACCGCTACCGCGCCCTCGCGCTCCTGGAAATGGGCAACCGCCTGGACGCCCTCAACGACTTCGACGCCGCCATCCGGTTGAAGTCCGACGACGCCCTGTTGTATGCCGAGCGCGCCCGCCTGCTGTTCCGCCAGCAGTCGTTCGACGCGGCCGTCGTCGATTGTGACAAGGCGCTCGCCCTCGACCCCGGCCTCGCCCCGGTGTACGGCCTGCGGGGCGACTGCTTCGCGGCGAACGGCGAGTCGGGCAAGGCGTTCGACGACTTCGAGCGGGCCATCGAGTCCGACCCGGACCACGCCGCTGACTACCGCCTGTCGCGGGCCGATTTGCACTTGGAACTGGAGGAGTACGCGTCGGCCGTGCAGGACGCGAATGCGGCCGTTCAGTTCGACCCCGACAACCCGCGGGCGCACCTCACCCGCGGGCTGATCCACCGGGCGATGGGCGACACCGACGCGGCCGCCCGCGACTTCACCCGCGCCCTCGACCTGGACCCCGAGCGGGTGGTCGCCCGCCTCGCCCGCGCGACCGTGCGGCTGGGCCGGAAGGAGTACGCGGCGGCCGTGGCCGACTGTGACGCGGTGTTGAGGGCGGTCCCCACGATGGGCAAGGCCTTCGAGATCCGCGGGCTGTGCCACAAGTCGTTGGGCGAGCACGCCGCGGCGCTGGGCGACTTCACCGAGGCCATCAAACTCAGCCCGAACGCCCCGCTGCCGTACAACCTGCGGGCGGGCGTTCACTACGCCGACGGGCGATTCCAGCGGGCCATTCAGGACCACCTGGCGGCGTTGCAGCGCGACCCGAAGGACGCCGGCACGTTCAACCAACTGGCCTGGGTGTGGGCGACCGCCCCCGACCCGGACGTGCGGAACGGCACGCGGGCGAAGGAGTGCGCCACCCGCGCGTGCGAGCTGACCGAGTGGCAGGAGCCGAGCTACCTGGACACGCTCGCCGCCGCCCACGCCGAGCTGGGCGACTTCGACGACGCGGTGAAGGCGATGGAGAAGGCGATGGAGCTGGTGTCGGCCGACGCGGAGGACGACTACCGCTCGCGGCTCGAGTTGTATCAGGACGGCAAGCCGGTGCGGGTGACGCCCAAGTAGGTGGTCCGTGTTTCGCCCCGGAGGGGCCGTCGCCCGTAGCCCAGGGCGGAAGCCCTGGGTCTTCGGCCACCCCGCCCCGCGCCCCGGAGGGGCCGGCGGCACACCTCGCCGGCCCCACCGGGGCGCGGGGCGGGGTGGGCCAAGAACCAAGGCTTACGCCCAGGGCTACCGGCGGCCGCCCCCCACGGGCGCAACAACGACCACCAAAATGGGCG
>JANNQE010000904.1:0-2381 GCA_031441625.1 Planctomycetia bacterium | reverse complement strand
TCACTTTCTTGTAGCCGGGAACGATGTCGGAAAGCCCCTTGCAGTCCTTGCCCCACTTCCACCCGGCGACGCCGCCGGGGTTCACGGCCTTGATGCCGTAGGCTTTCGCCGCCCAGAGTTGCCACGCGGCGACGTGCTTCGCCCGCTCGTACTCGTCGTTCTCCAGCAGGTCGAGGATGATCTCGTTGTTCGCCATCAGGACGCAGCACGTCTTGTCGATGATGGGCGTGTCGCGGAGTTCTTCGTGCGTGTGCTTGGCGGAGAGGACCGGCACAGCGGCCTCGTTGGCGGTAGTCCAGCCCATGCCGGCGTAGACATACCCGGTGGCAAACGGGGTGGGCGTGGTGCCGACGATCCCGGCCCGGGTGTGCGGGCTGTGGAAGATCGGCGTGGCCTTGCGGTGCTGCTCGGGGATGAGGCCGCGGGCGAAGTTGAGCGCCGCCCCGCCGATGTGCGTGTGGACATCGACCCCGCCGGGGAAGACGATCATGCCCCTGGCGTCGATGCTCCGGCCGCTTTGCGTCGGGTCGTCGGCCACGACCTTGCCGTCCGAGATGCAGACGTCCCGCACCTCGCCGTTGACGTTGTTGGCCGGGTCGTAGACCTTACCGCCGCGGATACGAAGCATGTGGTCTCCAAAGTAGTAGGCACACACCGTGTGCCGTTCTGGTTGCCGAGAAGAACGGCACACGGTGTGTGCCTACTACTTTTTTGTCACGCCACTTGCGGGGAGTCGGTCGGCACCGGATACCAGGGGGGTTTCGCCTGCACCGCCTGGCGGATGCGGCGCATCACCTCTTCGTCCGTCGGGTACGGTGATTTCAGCGGCGGCCGCAGCGGGAGCGGGATCTCGTCCATCCGGTAGACCGTCCCCGGGGCGGTGATGCCGGTCGCCGCGGTCGTGATGTGGACCCGCGACAGCCTGCTCGTGTGCGTCACCTTCGGGTCCAGAACGATCGTCGGCGTCCGCTTCAAGTGCTTGATCGCCGGCCGGGGCATCGTCGCCCCGGGGTCGGCGCCCAATACCAGAGTCGCGTCGTTGTCGCCGCGCACCAGCAGGTCAATGGTCGTGTACTCGCCGGGGTTGAACCGCGGGTAGCCGCGGCTCAGGTTCACCCCGAACGGGTACGCCGTCGTGTACCGCATGACGACGTCCGCCCCGGTCACGTTCCCGTGCCCGCGCATCGGCATCGCCACGAACTTCGTGAAGGCGTTCAACTCGGCCGCGAGGGTCAAGGCCGCCGCCGAGTTCATGTGCTTGCCGCGGGTCATCGACAGGCCCATGCCGAAGAACAGCACGCCGAACTTGGCCGCCTTCATGCGGGCCACCAGGTCGTCGAGTTGATCCCGCGTCAGCCCGGTTTCCGCGACCCCCTCCGCGCTCACCCGCTGCCCCTTCACCAGCGCGCGGAGGATGGTCAGCACCTCGAAGTCCTTGCCGGGACGGACCTGGAGGAAAATGTCGGCGGCCTTCGCGCTCATCGTCTCGCGGATGTCCACCAGGACCATCGTCCGGTCCTTGCGGCCGCGCGGCAGGTACTTCCCCTTCGGGGTCAGGGTGTAGCGGGTGAAGTGCCGGGGGTGGCACTCGGCGGGGTTGCCGCCCCAGTAGATGATGAAGTCGGCCCGGTTCTTTACTTCGCCCAGCGTGCAGGACACCTTGCCGCCCAACTGGGCGGCGATCTCGGTGGGACCGTGTCAAAGCGAGGTGTGGCTGTCGATGGTCCCGCCGACCAGTTCGGCCAGCCAGACCGCCTCCCGCTGGGCCTCGCAGGTCGTGTTGCTCAACCCGTAGACCAGGGGCATGTTCGCCGCGTGCAGGATCTCGGCCGCCGCCTCGACGGCCTCGTCCACGGTGGCGGGCTTGCCGGCGATCAGGGCGTCGGGGTAGAGGCGTTCGGCGGTGTGGTTCTTGAACCACGCCTCACCCAAGTTGCACGCCCGCTTCGTCTCGACGATCCGCTCGTGGTCGGCGTGCAGTTCGATGTCGTCGCACACGCACCCGCAGAAGGTGCAGGTGGCGTTTTTTACCACGGTCAGTTCCATCGCGGGTACCGGGAGAGGTGGACGGATGGTCGTGTCAATTAGTCGGCTTCGGGCCGTCCGAACCGGACGGGGCGACGAACGCTCACCCGAGTGCCCGGCCGCGAAAGCTACCCCGGACGCGCCTGGGCATGAACCGTCCCGGCTCGATCTCCTCCCACGCCGGGCCGATGTCCTCGGCGGCGTCGGGGGGCGTGGTCGCGGCCTGTTCCTGTGCGTCGGGGGTCTGGGTGTGGTCGCTCATGGTGGACTCCGGCGGGGTCGCTGCTAGCCTGCGAGGGGGGGAACCGCCGGGTCACGGAGCAGATGGGGGACGAGATCCGGGTGGTGGCGGAGTC
>JANNQE010000903.1:0-4373 GCA_031441625.1 Planctomycetia bacterium | reverse complement strand
TTCGTGAATCGGCGTCGGCCGAGGTCGCGGAGGATTCCGGTAGGGTGGGTCGCCCACAACGACATGAGCACCCAAACCCACACTGGGGTGGTGGAGGGGAACCAAAATTTCCCCCCCCCCCCCGCCCCCCCCCCCCCGCCGGTTCACCGGACCTGGTGGCCCGCACCCACACGTCGCCGTCCCGCATCTCCACGCTCGTCCGCCCGAACCGCTTCGCCAGAGCGATGCGCTCCACGCCGATCCCGCCGACCGGCGACGGTGCGGCCGACCCGCCCACGAGCAGCGGGGCGACGTAGGCGTGAACCTCGTCGATGGCGTCGGCATCAAGGAACGAGCCGAGCACCTCCGCCCCGCCTTCGATCAGCACGTTCGTGAATCGGCGTCGGCCGAGGTCGCGGAGGATTCCGGTAGGGTGGGTCGCTCTCTCCGAGAGCGACTCCGAATCCGACTCTGGGAGAGAGTCGGCTACCCTAATTTCCGCCCCGCGCTCCGCCCAGCCCGTCAGCTTCCCCTCGTTGCCAGCGTGCGTGTACACGATCACCGGCGCTTCTCCCACCGTGTCGAGCAGTTTGCACTTCAAGGGCAAGTCGCCGCTCGCACTCAACACCACGCGGGCGGCCACCCGTGGACCCGGCGGGCGGGCGGTCAACAGCGGGTCGTCGGCGATCACTGTTCCGCGACCGACGAGGATGGCATCGACACGTCCCCGCAGCTCATGCACCGCCCGCCGGCTGGCCTCGTTGCTGATCCATTTGGAGTCGCCGTTGCGGGTTGCGATCTTGCCGTCGAGCGTCATCGCCCACTTTGCAATCACCCACGGCGTGCCCGTGGCCAGCAGCTTCAGGTACGGGGCGTTCAATTCGCGCGACTCGGCTTCGCACACACCGATATCGACCGCGATCCCCGCCGCTCGCAACAGCCCGATTCCCCCGCCGGCCACCTTCGGAAACGGGTCGGCCGTCGCCGCCACCACCCGCCGCACGCCGCTCCGCAACACGGCGTCGGTACACGGCGGCGTCTTCCCGTGGTGGCAGCACGGCTCCAGCGTCACGTACAGCGTGCCACCGCGGGCGCGCTCGCCGGCCTGGGCGAAGGCGTTCACCTCCGCGTGCGGCCCGCCGTACCGCTCGTGCCACCCTTCGCCGACGACGACACCGCCCGAGTCCGTCACCACCGCCCCGACCATCGGGTTCGGCTCCACGCACCCGCGGCCTTGCGCGGCCTGGGCGAGGGCACGGGTCATCTGCTCGTGGTCGGTGGGCATGGCGGCATTCTACCCGGCACATTCGACACGACCGGCGGGGGAAACTGTGCCGGTCGGCGAGCGGGGGGAAAATGGGTGATCGGCGGGCGAGTTTGCCGCCGAGTGAAGAGAGGGAATGCAGCAGTGTGCCGGCCGGTTGTGCCGGTTGAACTCACCCAGACATTCGCACCCAGGATGCCGTCATGTCTCGCGCCGCCATCATTCTGCCCGTCCTGCTCGGCATCATTGTGGTGCTGTGGGGGTGTAGCCCGTATCAGACGGCGACGAACGCGCCGCCCGACAAGACGCTCGAAGCGCGGGTGGAGAAGCTGGAGAAGGAGTTGAAGACGGCGAAGGAGCAGACTGCCCTCGCGTCCGCGGATCTGAAAGCGGAACAGGGCAAGCGGACGACGGCGGAGAAGGAGCGGGACTCGCTGAAGGTGCAGGTGAAGGCCCGCGGGGACGATCTGGCGAAGGCCCAGACCGACCTGGACGGCCTGCGGAAGGGGCTGAAGGACCTGCTCGGCAAGGCCGACGCCGCCCTCGCCCCGCTCGAAGCCGGCGGGGTGACGGTGACGGTCAAGTGACCCCGGACGAGCGGTCGAGGTATACTGAACCGGGGGCCAGGTGGCTCCCGGTTCTTGCGTTCGCGGAGGGCGACCCGTGCCGTCACCGTTTCCGGGAATGAACCCGTACTTCGAGCAGCCCGGCGTGTGGCGGGGGTTTCACACCTCGTTCCTGGTGCGGCTGGCGGACGCCCTCACCCCGCAAGCCCTCCCGCGGTACTTCGTGAACGTCGAACAGGCGGTCTACATCGACCGCGGGGAGGACGAGCGGGACCTGATCGGGTACGCCGACGCGACCGTGACGAGGAGTCCCGAACCTGTTCCCGCTGGGGGGGGCGGCACTGCCACCCTGACCGCCCCCGTCACGGGTACCGTGCGGTTCGGGGCGATCCGACGGAACCACCGCTGGCTCACCCTCCGCGACACCCGATCCCGTGACGTGATCACCGTCATCGAGGTGCTCAGCCCGTCGAACAAGATGGGCGACAGTCGCGTCCAATACCTGCGCAAGCGGCGGGAACTGCTCCGCAGTGCGACACACTTCGTCGAAATCGATCTCCTACGGGGCGGCCCACGGATGCCGGTGCGCGGGGTGACTCCGTCCGACTACCGGGTGATGGTGAGCCGGCAACCGGATCGCCCGAACGTGCAGGTGTGGCGAATCGGGTTGCGAGACTTGCTACCGACAGTGCCCATCCCGGTGCGGACAGGCGAACCGGACCTCCGGCTGGAGTTGAAACCGCTCGTCGACGAGGTGTACGACAAGGGTGGCTACGAGTACCTCCTGTACGCCTTCCCGCCCGACCCGCCGCTCACCCCCGCCGACGCCGAGTGGGCGGGGCCGTTCGTGCCGACGCCGAGTTGACGCCTCACCCGTACACGCTGCCCAGGGTGCTGCGGAAGCGATCCACGGCCGACCGCACCTCGTTCGTGCCCTCCTCCTGCGACGCCCACCCGAGCGGCTCGACCGTCACCCCTTCGAGCGTCTTGTACGTGCTGAAGAAGTGTTCCACCTCGCGGAGGAAGTGGTGCGGCACGTCCGCCAGCTTCTTCATGTCGCCGAACAGCGGGTCGCGGTGCGGCACGGCCAACAGTTTGAAGTCGTTGAACCCTTTGTCCTTCATGCGGAAGATGCCGACCACTCGGGCTTCGATCAGGCAGCCGGGAAAGGTCGGCTCGTTCACCATCACCAGGATGTCCGACGGGTCGCCGTCTTCGGCGAGCGTCTGCGGGATGAACCCGTAGTCGCCGGGGTACATGCTCGAGCTGTACAGGTAGCGGTCCATCTTGATGAGGCCGGTCGCCTTGTCCACCTCGAACTTGGTGCGGCGGCCCTTCGGGATCTCGACGATCATGTTCACCACCGCCGCCTCCCCGGTGCCGGGTGGGATCATCATGTAGTCGCGGACGTAATCGCGGCGGGCGAACATTGCGGCGGTCTCGGTGGGGGGCGGGGATATTCTAGCACTGGAACCGGGAACGCAGTGACCGGGTGCGTTCACTTCACCCGGCCACTGCCTTCCCGGTTCCAGGATTCCCCCATGAAACTCGGCCTCATCAACTCCGCCTGGGCACAGGCCGGCAAAGGCACCGCCCACGGCATCCGCGAGACGAAGCGGATCGGGTTCGACAGCATCGACATCTTCGCCGACCCGCTGGACACCGACGCCGCTGAGCGCGAACTCATCCGCACCGAGTGCGACGCCGTTGGGCTGCCCGTCATCAGCGTGGCGTGCGTGGCGGTGGGCCTCATCGACTTCAACCCGAGCGTGCAGCGGTTCCACCTCGATCGGTGCAAGAAATACCTCGACTTCGCGTCCGAGTTGGGGGCGAAGAATCTGCTCCTGGTGCTCGGCGAGTACATCTGGGAGCGGCAGGTGATTCCGCCCGCCGAGCAGTGGGCGACCGGCGTGGCGCACCTGAAAACGCTGGGCGAATACGCGGCCGGGTTGGGGCTGCAAATCGCATTAGAGTTGGAGCCGTTCCAGCTGAGCCTGTTGAATGACGTGCCCAACATGGTGCGGTTTCTGGACGACGTGAACCACCCGGCGGTCGGGGCGAACATCGACATTTCGCACCTGTGCCTGGCCGGGAGCCAGCCGGAGGAGTTGCGGGCGCTGAAGGGCCGGGCCTTCCACGTCCACATCTCGGACTGCGACGGGAAAGTCCACGGCGACCTGCCGCCCGGCCGCGGGGTGGTCGATTTCGTGCCATACTTGCGTGAAATCGCCGGGCTGGGTATACCCGGCGCGATCAGCATCGAGTTGGAATACTCGCCCGAGCCGGACAAGATCGCCGAGTGGGTGGCCGAAGCGTACACGGCCACCGACCGATTGCTCCGCGAGGCCGGTATCGCCCGCGAATAATACAGGGTGAATCACGAGCGGCACGCGGATGACGCGGATTTCAGCGCGGATGAACACGGATGAAAACAGTTCATGGATTTAATCCGTGTTCATCCGCGCTGAAATCCGCGTCATCCGCGTGCCGCTCGTGATTCTCCCTGTATTATTCGCGGGCGATACCGGCCTCGCGGAGCAATCGGTCGGTGGCCGTGTACGCTT
>JANNQE010000902.1:0-5427 GCA_031441625.1 Planctomycetia bacterium | reverse complement strand
GGGGCCGGCGTTCGTCCCGCCGGCCCCTCCGGGGCGGGGTACTTCATCCACCACAATCCAGGGCTTCCGCCCTGGGCTACAACCGCCGGCCGCTCCGCGGCGGTGGCACGTCCCCGTCGATTACAATCCGTATCGGCCTGCGGTAGTCACACCTTCCGCGCGTCGAACGTCATGCGGTGTTTGCTGAACCCGATGTTCTTCGGCACGCGAACCGCGTTGAACCCGGCGGCGTTCAGCACGCCCACGATCTGCTCGGGCGTGTACACCGTCAGGCCCAATCGCTGCCGCAGCTTGCGATAGCCGGAGAAGAACGTGTGCGCCAGGCTGCCGACCGCCGCGAACAGGAAGCCGTGACGCATCCCGGCCCCCAACAGCGTCTTCACGTCGGCGATCATCCCGCCGTTCGGCGGCAGCACGTCGGCGAGGAGCAGCCGTCCGCCGGGGCGGATCAGCCGCCGTAGCTCGGGCAGCACGCCACGGAACTCGTCGGCCGTCAGGTACTGAACCACCGAGTTCACCAGCAGCACGTCGAACGATTCGTCCGGCAGTGCGGCGTAGTCGACGTCGGTCAACACTCGCACCCGCGAGTCACTCCCGAACGCGGTCTTCAGCTTCGCCTGGCTCGCGTGCGCCTTGTCGTACAAGCTCACCCGCACGCCGGCGTCGGCCCATGCGGGGGCACTGAGCGCCGGCCCGCACCCCCAGTCGAGCAGATCGATTTCCTTGTTCGACAGCAGGGTCAGCACATCGGCGGCGATCCGCGCGTAGTGCGCCCGCAGGTGCTTCTCGTTCGCGTAGATGCGGTGCTCGCCGTTCCAGAAGTCGAGCCAGGTGTCGGCGGGGGTGGACGTGGTCAAGATTTCACCGCGAGTGGCGCAGCGGGCGTGGGGAACGGCACGGAGATGGAACTATCATATCTGCGGTCGTGTCCTCTGCGTCTTCAGCGCCTTCCGCGGTGAACCATGCCTTCAATGTTGCAGTCGCTCCCGGATGTGAACGGTCGGTTCGGCCCCTACGGCGGTCGGTTCGTGCCCGAAACGCTCATGTTCGCCCTCGACGAACTCGACCGCGAGTTCCGTTCGGCCACGTCCGACGCGGCGTTCATGGGCGAGTTCCACCGGCTGTTGAACGAGTACGTCGGCCGGCCGAGTCGGTTGTACTTCGCCGAGCGGCTGACCGCGCACGCCGGCGGCGCACGCATTTACTTGAAGCGGGAAGACCTGAACCACACCGGCGCGCACAAGATCAACAACGCCATCGGGCAAGCGCTGCTCACCAAGCGGATGGGCAAGAAGCGGGTGATCGCCGAGACGGGGGCGGGTCAGCACGGGGTGGCGAGCGCGACCGCGTCGGCGCTGCTCGGGCTGGAGTGCAAGGTGTACATGGGCAGCGAAGACATCCGTCGCCAAGAGTTGAACGTGTTCCGGATGCGGGCGATGGGCACGGAGGTGTTTCCCGTCGAGAGCGGCAGCAAGACGCTGAAGGACGCCACGAACGAGGCCATGCGGGAGTGGATGGGCACGGTCGAGCACACGCACTACATCATCGGCAGCGTGGTCGGGCCGCACCCGTTCCCGCAGATGACGCGGGATTTTCAGAGCGTCATCGGCACGGAAACGAAGCAGCAGTGCCGCGAGCAGATCGGCCGCTTGCCCGACGCGGTGGTGGCGTGCGTGGGCGGCGGCAGCAACGCGGCGGGGATGTTCTACCCGTTCGTGAAGGATGTATCGGTGGAGTTGATCGGTGTGGAGGCGGGCGGGCGGACGGCGACGCCGGGCGACCACGCCAGCACGCTCACGTTCGGCAAGCCGGGAGTCCTGCACGGCAGTTTCAGCTACGTGCTGCAAGACGACGACGGCCAGACGGCGGACGTGCATTCGGTGAGCGCCGGCCTCGACTACCCCGGCGTCGGCCCGGAACACAGCTACTGGAAGGACACCGGCCGCGTGCGGTACACCAGCGTGACCGACCAGGAAGCGCTCGACGCCTTCCACCTGTGCGGGCGACTCGAAGGCGTGTTGCCGGCACTCGAAACGGCCCACGCCGTCGTCGAGACGATCCGCGAAGCGGCGAGGCGGAAGAAGGACGACGTGGTGATACTCTGCTTCAGCGGCCGCGGCGACAAGGATTGTGCTGAGGTGGCACGGGTGACGAAGAATTAGGGTGGCCCGCTCTCTCCGAGAGCGGGGTCGGAACCGACTCTCGGAAAGAGTCGGCCCCCCTGTTGGACCAACTGCCGAGCCTCCGCCTCTTGCTCGGCCGTGTACGTGCCGGGGTCGCCGTCCATCGGCTTGTACGGCTCCCACCCCTGGAACTCGTGGTACGCGATACATGCCGTCACCCAGTGCGGGGCGTCCACGATCCAGATGAGTGTGGCCCCTGGCTCAACCAGCGTCCGCCCCTGCCGGTTGCACACGGGGAAGAAGCTGAAGGCACTGCCGTCGCTCCAGAGTTCGTGCCGCATGGTGATGTCTCCGGGTCGGCTTGTCCGTTTCTGATAATACACCACGGCCGGCTCGCCCTCACCACTCGTGACCGTGATGACTCCCGTTTCCGTCAACGTCGCCTCGCACTTGGCTCGCATGGCGACGGAGTTCCCCGACCGCCCAGCGGTTCACGTTCCAATCGGGTCGGTGAATCCGCACGGCGACACGCCCCACCGCACGCTGACGTATCAGCAACTGAACGCCGACGCCGACGCGGTCGCGCACGGGATGGCCGCACTCGGCATCCGCCGCGGCACGCGGGTGGCGCTCATGGTGCCGCCGGGCGTGGACTTCTTCGCCATCACGTTCGCCCTGTTCAAACTGGCGGCCGTGCCGGTGATGATCGACCCCGGCATGGGGGTGAAGAACCTCGGCATTTGCTTGGGTGAAGCCGAGCCGGAGGCGTTCATCGGCATCGCCAAAGCGCACCTCGGCCGGTGGCTGTTCGGCTGGGCGAAGCGGAGCGTGAAAGTCACCGTCAACGTCGGCGGGTGGCGGTTCTTCTGCACGCGGAGCATCGGCGAGGTACGAACCGCGGGAGCAGACCGGGGGCCGTACCCGTCGCCAGAGGTGACGGCCGACGACCTCGCCGCCATCCTGTTCACCAGCGGCAGCACCGGCGTGGCGAAGGGCGTCGAGTACACGCACGGCGTTTTCGCAACGCAGGTGGAGTTGTTGAAAGCGGTGTACGGCATTCAGCCGGGCGAAGTGGACCTGTGTACCTTCCCGCTGTTCGCCCTGTTCGGCCCGGCGCTCGGCATGGCGTGCGTGGTGCCCGACATGGACGCCAGCCGCCCGGCGACGATTGACCCGCTGAAAGCGATGTCGCAGATACGGCAATTTGGCGTGACGCAGATGTTCGGCAGCCCGGCGGTACTCGGACGACTGGTTAGCCGCGAGGCAACGCCGAGCGCGCTCGGCGTTGCCTCGCGGCTAACCACCCTTCGACGTGTCATCTCCGCGGGTGCCCCCGCACGGGTGGAAGTGCTCGAAGCGTTCACCAAACTCCTCCCGCCGAGAGTGCAGGTGTTCACGCCTTACGGGGCCACTGAAGCCCTGCCGGTGGCGAACATCGGCAGCGACGAGATCCTGAGCGAAACCCGCTTCGCCACCGAGCAGGGCAAAGGAGTGTGCGTCGGCCGCACTGTGCCAGGCATGACGGTTCATGTGATTCGCATCTCGGATGAGCCAATCACGAAGTGGGACGAATCGCTGTGCGTGCCGGCGGGGGTGGTCGGCGAGTTCGTCGTCCGCGGGCCGGTCGTCACGAAGCGGTATTTCAACCGCGATGCGGCGACGAAGCTGGCGAAGATCCTCGACGAGCGAACCGGCGAGGTGCTGCACCGCATGGGCGACGTGGGCTACACCGACGACCGCGGACGGTTGTGGTTCTGCGGCCGCAAGAGCCACCGCGTCGAAACGCCCCACGGGACGTACTTCACCGACATGGTGGAGCCGGTGTTCAACGATGTGTTTAGACGAACGGCGCTCGTCGGGGTAAGTCGTAACGGAGTGACGCACCCCGTGGTATGTATTCAGCCCCCGTCTGACCCTGAGCGGCGGGTGAAATTTAAGCTGGTAGGATGGCCCATCCAAGTTGAACGGCTGCGTACTACCGCTGCCAAACACGACCATACGAAACGAATCCGGACGTTCCTCCTGTATCCCGGTTTCTTCCCTGTGGACGTGCGGCACAACAGCAAGATCTTCCGCGAGAAGTTGGCGGCGTGGGCGGACAAGCAACTCGGCCCGACGTGGACACCAGAGGAGCCGAAATGAAAGCACTCGTGACGGGCGGGGGCGGGTTCCTCGGCGGGGCGGTGGTGAGGCAGTTGCTCGCCCGCGGGGTGGCGGTGCGGTCGTTCACCCGTAGCGCGTACCCGTGGCTCGATGAACTCGGCGTCGAGCAGGTTCACGGCACGCTCGGCAAACTCGACGACGTGACGCGGGCGGTGGCCGGGTGCGACGTGGTGTATCACACCGCGGCGAAGGCCGGCGTGTGGGGCCGCAAGGACGAGTACTACCGCACCAACGTGACCGGCACCGAGAACATCCTGGCGGCATGCAAGACGGCCGGCGTGCCGAAGCTCGTGTACACCAGCACGCCGAGCGTGGTTCACAGTGGGGGCGACCTGGAAGGCGTGAACGAGTGCCGCCCGTACCCCACGCACTTCTCGGCCATTTACCCTGAAACGAAAGCCAAGGCCGAGGCGATGGTGCTCGACGCGAACGGCCCGACGCTCGCCACCGTCGCCCTCCGCCCGCACCTCATCTGGGGGCCGGGCGACCCGCACCTAATCCCCCGCGTGCTGGCCCGTGCGAAACTCGGCAGGCTCCGCCGCATTGGCACCCGCCCGGTGAAGGTGGACGTGACGTTCATCGACAACGCGGCCGACGCCCACCTCCTTGCGGGGGATGCCCTCGCGCCCGGCAGCGCCCCCGCCGGCCGCGCGTACTTCATCAGCAACGGCGAACCCGTGGTGCTGTGGGACTTCCTGAACCGCGTGATTACCGATGCCGGATTCCCACCCGTCACCCGCACCGTCCCCACGTGGCTCGCTCTGTTCATGGCAGGGTTGGTGGAGGGCACTTTCAAGCTGTTCGGGGTGAACGCCGAACCGCCGATGACGTGGTTCGTCGCCGAGCAACTGAGCACGTCGCACTGGTACGACATCTCCGCGGCGAAACGGGATTTCGGGTACACCCCGCGGGTGAGCGTCGAAGAAGGGCTACAACGACTGAAATTGAGCCTGTCCGGTACTCACCGCCCCGTCGCCCTGTAGCCGGGGTCTGTGACCCCGGTTCCGACCGGCCGCACACAAGTGGCCGACAATGTCGCCGCGCGCCCCCCCCGGGGGGGGCCGGGGGGGCGGCGGATAAGCCCGGCCGCCCCCGGGGCGGGGGGGGGGCGCGGGGGGGGGGGGGGGGGTGGCCCGGGGCG
>JANNQE010000901.1:0-14863 GCA_031441625.1 Planctomycetia bacterium | reverse complement strand
CCCCCCCCCCCCCCGCCCCCCCGGGGGGCCCCACCGGGCCCCCTGTTTCCCCCGGGTCCCCCCCGCCGGGGGCCCGGCTCCGCGTGCGCCACGGGCGGCGGCGAGTCGGCGTGCCCCGCGAAAAGGCCGCCCAAGGCGGGGTCGGTAGCACTCACCGGCTGAGGTGGCGGAGCGACAGAATCAGGAATGCCAGTCCGGCAAACGCGAGCGGATGCGCCACGAGGACCAGGGCAGGAAGCCACGCCGAGTCCGCCTCAATGCCCAGCCCGATCCGGTCCACTTCCGGAAGCAGCTGTTCCAACCCGGCCTGACCCCAGTACGTGCTGACGCCAAGTTTCGCCAGCCACTTCGTCGGACCGGACAGTGGGGCGATGACCCCGGCGAGTACGATCTGCGGAATGACCGCCGCCGGTACCAGCGCGGTCGCGACTTCCTCCGACGCGGCGATGGCCGACAGGAGCAGGCCGACCGTCGTCCCCGCCGCCGCGAGCGAAACCAGAAACAACCACTGCCCCACGGCCTCCCCTGCCGGCCCGCACACCCACCGCACGACGGCGAACAGCAGGGTCGCCTGGATGGCCGCGGTCGTCAGCAGAACCACGAGTTTCGACGCAAAATAGCTGTCCGGCCGCACGTTCACCGCCCGCTCGCGCGAAAAGATGGCCCGCTCCTTCACCAGCTCCTTGGACGCCGTGTTACACCCGAACCAGAAGCAGGACACCCCGAGCAGGAACAGTAGACTCCGCGTTCGGGAGAGCCGGTCGGCCGGGTCGGTGAGGTCGGCGAGCGGCCCGAACACAACCGCCAACAGGGCGGCGACCAGCAGGGTCTGTCCGAGCAGGGCGCCCGCGGCAGGCAGATCACCCCGCCACACCGCCGCATACCGGCGGGCGAGCACAAGCGATTGCCGGACGGGCGACCGGGTCGGGAGCGGTTGCGGCCGGGCGGGCGCGGCGGCCGTGGCGGGGGCGGGTTCGGCGGGGAGCCGGCTCCCGACATACCGCTCGTACCACTCGCTCCCGCGGAAGGCCTGCTGCCATTCCCCGGCGGGACGCGTCGCCAGTTTGCCGTACACCTCACCCAACCGTGGAATCCGGAAGTAGTCCTTCGCCTCGTCCGGCGAACCGACGAAGGCGAGCTTCCCGCCGGCGGTGAGGATGACCACGAGGCCGCACGTGGCCTCCACATTCGCCAGGTTGTGGGTGATGCAGACCACGGTCTTCCCGCCCTCGGCCACCAGGCGGAACAACTCCATCACCTCGCGGTCGGTCTGCTCGTCCAGCCCGCTGGTCACCTCGTCCAGGAACAGCAGGCTCGGCCGGCCGAGCAACTCGTTCGCCAGGCTTGCCCGCTTCATCTGCCCGCCGCTCAGGTGCCGGATCAGCGTCTGCCGGCGGTCCGCCAACCCGACGACGCCCATGATGTCCTCCACCGCCTCGCCCAACTCGGCACGGCCGGTGTCCGGCGGCAGACGCAGTTCGGCGGTATAGCGGAGCGCTAGGCCGACCGGCAGCGTGTCGTGGAGCAGATCTCTCTGCGGCACCACGGCGATGTCCTGCTTGTGGGCGGCGAAGTGGGCGTACAGGTCTCGGCCGTTCACCGCCACCGTGCCGGCGCTCGGGGCCGCCCGCCCGCCAACATCGCCAGCAGGGTCGACTTGCCCGACCCGCTCGGCCCGAGCAGGCAGACGAACTCGCCGGGCCGGAAGACCAGCGAGATGCCGTCGAGCAGCGTGAGCGACTCGCCGGTCCCGCGGGCGGTCACCACCCGGCCGACGTTGTGTGTGGCCAACTCGATGGCGTTCGCCCGCGACGCCCCGACGAACCCGGAGCCGTCGAAGGTGAGCGCGAACGGGCCGATGTCGATGCGGTCGCCGGCGGTCAGGGCCGCCGGCTCCCACACCGGCTTCCCATTCAGGAACGTGCCGTTGGGACTTCCCAGGTCGGTGAGCATGACCTTCCCGCCGTGGACGCGGGCGGCGGCATGCCGGCGGGAGACGTGCGGGTGGCCCAGCACGTAGTTCGCCATCTCCGGGTCGCGGCCGAAAACCCCGCCGGCGTCGAGTGGGAAGTGGTTGACGGCCCCCGTCCCGCGGAGCATCTTCAGGTGGGCCTCGCTGGCCCGGAGCGTGGCGTCATCCGCGTCCCCGGCGGAAGGCGGGGCCGGCTCGCCAGCGATCAGGCTCAGCACTTCCAGGACGGGCCCCGTCATCCCGAGGCGGATGCGGTCCCCGTCCTGCACGGCGGTCGGGCCGTCGACGATCCGGTCGTTCAGCAGCGTGGCATTCCGGAGGCTGAGCGGCACCAATCGGACGCCGCCCGGCGTGGGTTCGAGGCGGGCGTGGAGCGACGAGACCTGCGGGTACTCGGCGGCGGGAACGGCCACCTCGCAACTGGGGTCGCGGCCGAGGCGGATGTTGTCTGCCAACGACTCCACCGGCAGGGCTACACCGCTGGGGGAAATGAGGCGGGCGCGGAGGTGCATGGGAGGTTCCACGACGTCACGGGGTCACTTCGTCTCCCGCAACTCCTTGAGATGCCGTTCCAGGTCGGCGAGTTCTTGCTTCTTCGATTTGACCTCCGCCTCCACCCGGCCCCGCAGGCTTCCCCTCGCGGTCGGTCCACTTCGGGGAATGGTCGGCCTTGATGGAGAACGCGCCGATCTGATCGGAGACGACGTGTGTCGTGTGGGTGAGTGCGGACATCGAGGCGTCGGGGGGAGCCTCGGCCATTGCGGGCCGAGGCGGGCGGTGGGTCACTTCTTCTCTTGCAGTTCCTTGATCTTCGCCTTGGTCTCGCCCAACTCCTTCTTCACCTCCGCGAGTTCCTTCTCCATCCGGTTCAACCGCTCCAGCACCCCCGCATCCGTCGGCCCTTCCGCCTTGAGGTCTTTCCCTTTCGGAGCCGGGAAGTCCGCCTTCACGGTGTACGCGCCGCGCTGGTTGGACACGAACCGGACGGTGTACTTACCGCTCGCGGGCACCTCGGGTACCTCCAGCTTGGTTCCGGACACTTCGGTGTCGCGTTTGGTGGCTTGAATCATCTGCCCCGACGGGTCGAGCAGTGCGATGGCGACCCGGCGGCCCTTGCCGGTCACGGTTCCGGTGATGGTCACTTTGTCCCCGGCCTTGAGCGTGACGTGAATATCGGTCATGTAGCCGTAATAAGAATCGACGTACTCGAGCCAGGGAGTCGTTTTCATCTCACCGACCAGTTCGTCCTCAAGCTTCTTGCCCGGTTGCAGCTCGGGCGGGTCGGCGGCGAACGCGACGGCGGGGAGGGCGAACAGCAGCGACGCCAGAATGGTACGTGCGGTCATCGAAGCACTCCAGTTCAGGGGGTAGGCCGTGACCGGAGTGGCCGCGGCCGGTCGAGGTCACTTCTTCTCTTGCACTTCCTTCAGCTTGATTTTTACTTCAGCCAGTTCCTTCTCCAGCCGGGCGTAGTCCTTTTCCAGGCGCGCGACCTTCTCCTGCAACCCCGCGAGCGACGGCGATTCGGCCTTGGGATTGGTGTCCGCAGGTTTCACGTAGTCCGCTTTCACCGTGTACGCGCCGATCTGATCTGAGATAAGCAAGATGGTGTATTTGCCGGTGGCGCCGACCTCAGGCACTTCGAGCTTGCTGGTGGCCTTTCCAAAGTCGGTATTACCGTCGATGACTTTTCCGGTTGAGTCCTTCAACCAGACGGCGACGCCTCTCCCCTTGCCGAGAACGGTCGCGGTGATGGCGATCTTGCCACCCGCCTTGAGCGAGACGGTTTGTTCAGTGAGGTAGCCGGCCCAACTACTGGTTCCGACTCCCCCGACGAACTTGACTTTGGATTCGACGGTGAGTTCGCCCTCGAGTTTCTTGCCCGGCTCTAACTCGGGCGGGTCGGCGGCGAACGCGACGGCGGGGAGGGTGAAGAGCAATAGGGCCAGGGCGATACGGGCGGTCATGGGTTCGTCTCCGGGGGTGGGCGGGGTTCGGGGCGGGGAGCGTTACTTCTTGCCTTTGAGCGCTTTCAGCCTCGATTCCAGGTCAGCCGACTCCTTCTTGAGCACCTGCAAGCGAGTCTCGATCTGCTTCACCTCGACTTCTTCGGGGGTGCTAAACTTGGCCGTCAGCGTGTACGCCCCGATCTTCTCAGACGCGATGAACACCTTGTATTCGCCGGTGGCGTTCACCTCCTCGACCGTCAGTTGCGTGGCCTTGACGGCCTTCGTCACGTCCCGTGTCGCGTCGATGGGCCGGCCGGCCGGGTCCAGCAGGGCGACGCCGACCAGACGGTTGGTGCCGAGGACGGAGGCGGTGAAGGTCACCGATTGCCCGGCTTTCAGCTTGACCGTGTACTCCTTGACGTAGGCCTTGAGGATGCCGCTGAAGGCGGACTCGTCCTTCTCCGTCAGTTCGCCCTCGGCGCGAATACCGGACTTCAACTCGGTGTCGTCTTCGGCGAAGGCGGTCGCCCCGCAGGCTACGAGGGCGAGGGACAGCAGACAGTGTTTCATCAGCGGGAACCTCTCGTGTAAGGGGGGGGTCATTTCTCGACTTCGAGCTTGTCCTCGTACACCCAGCTGCCGTGCGGGTCGTCCTTTTCTGCGTCCCACACGATCCGCCAGCGGTTGCTGATACCCGACACTTCCCGAACGGTGCCCTTGTCCCCCCGTTTCGGCTGATATCCTCCGAACAACTCACCGGTTTTGCCGTCGTATCCGGGGGTGGCATCGGCGTTCAGCGTCACTCGCCGGCCGACCGGTGGCGGGGGGGGAGGCGGCGGCTCGGGAGTAATGGTAACGACAGTATTGTCCTTCGTACTCTCGATCACGGTTTTGGCGGAGTCAGGTGCCGTGACCACTGTCGTCTTGCCGTTCTGCAAGATGATAATGATGACGCCCAGTACGAGGGCCGCGGCCACCCCGCCGAAGCCGAGAGCGATCATCGGCCACCGCCGGCGTGTCGGAGGCGGGGCGAGCAACTCCGGTTCGATCCGTTGCCACTCTCGCAGGGTTTCCGCCGCATCGCTTGGTCGCCCATCGGGCGATTTCGACAACAAGCGTCGGACGAACGCCCACACCGCATGAGGCACGCCCGGGGGGCGTGGCGGTTCGTAGGTCGCCACGGCGGCGAGTGTGGCCATCATTTCACCCCTCTGGAAGGGCGACTTACCAGCGAACAGGCGGTAGATGACCACCCCGACGCTGAAGAGATCCGCCCGAGGGCCGACCGGTTTCCCGGCCGCCTGCTCGGGGGCCATGTAGGCCGGCGTGCCAAGGACCACGCCGGGACTGGTGATGTCCTCCCCGTCGGCCACCCCCCGACCCAGACCGAAGTCGACCACCTTGAGTCGCCCGGTCGGGGCTTCCACCCACAGGTTCGACGGCTTGATGTCGCGGTGAATCAAGCCCTGTTGATGGGCCGCGGCCAGCCCCGTCAACAGCTCGCGGACGATGCGAGCGGATTCCGCCGCCGTCGGCGGTTGGCCCTTCGCCCGGAGCCACTGCTCCAGCGTGTTCCCTTTCAGGAGTTCCATCGCGATATACGGCCGGCCGTCCTGCTCCCCCACCTGGTAGACGTGGACGACGTGTTCGGACCGCAGAGCGGCGGCAACTTTGGCTTCGCGGAAAAACCGCCGGCGGTGTTCGGCGCTTCCGCTCAGTGTGTGACCGAGGACTTTCACGGCGACGGGGCGGTCGAGCTTGGTGTCCACCGCCTCGTACACCACGCCCATCCCGCCTCGACCCAGTTCCCGAACCGTTCGGAAATCCCCGAGCACCTGGCCGTCCCCTGGCGGCGTGCCTGGCGATGGCCGTGCATCGGTGACGGTACGGTCCACCGTCTCGTTCGCCAGCATCCGCTGTACCTGCTCCGCGATCGAGTCGGCGGCGGCGGCGTCCCACGCGAGTGGGCAGGGAGTGGCCAGGGCACGAGTGATGGAGTCCGCCGCCACCACCGTGTCCAGAGCGGCCGCCGCCTGGGGGGCGCTCTCGACCCAGGCCTCGACGCGGCGGAACTCGTCCGGCGGTGACGTCCCGAGCAGGAACCGACGGAGTTGATCGGCGGGGAGGGGGGAGAGGTTCGACGGCACGGGTACACCCCGGGTTGGAGGAGTCTGTCTACACACCTATCGCGTCCCGCCCGCCACATCTCACACCGGCAGTTCAGATTTCCTACGCCTCCGACTGAATGAACTCCGCGACCACCGACCGCAATCGGACCAGGACCCGGCTGCAGGCGGCGTAGACCGCTTGGCGGCCCATCCCCAGGTCGAAAGCCACCTCACCCGCCGCCTCCCCGCCCAACTTGCACCGCACGAACGCCTGCCAGGTCCGCCCCTCGAATTCCGGGCGGATGATCTCGCACGCCCGGCGTACGAGCACCACCTGGTATTCCCGCTCCTCGGCCAGCACACCACCCGAGTCGATTTCCGGCTCGGCGCCCTGTTCAAGGCCGACCTCGCGGGACCGATTCCGACGGCGGCGAATGTCGTGCGCTTTATTGCGAGCGATGGTGTAGAGCCACCCGCGGAAGGACTTTCCGGGCATCGGGGAGAAGTCGGCGATTCGCTTCGACACGGCCGCCAGCGTCTCCTGGGTGATGTCGCGGGCATCTTCCTCTTGGAATCGGAGTTGCCTGGCCCACCCCATCAGGAGTGGAGTGTAAAGCCGGAAGAACTCCAACCATCGCTCCGGTGGCGGGTCAGATTGCCGAAGCACGGCGAGGAGAGTTAAGGAAGTCGAGACACCAGAGTTCATTTTGCCAGTGTATGAACACGCGCACCCGACGCCGTTCGATTGATCACGCCTTTCGTCCCACCGGAGCTGGGACCAAAACTATCCGGTCGTGCTGACACTCGACTGGAGGGTGAGGCAGGAGTTGCTACTTACCAGCCTGACGTCACGAATGCCGCCCAGAGGCGGGTGGTGTTCGCCGTGCCGCCGGGGGCCGAAGGTCGGACGCCGCCCGGCACCTCCGACGCGGTGGCGGGCGTGCCGCGGTTCCGCCCGCCCCCCATCCCGATCTTGGGGTCGTCCCTCACCGTGAGCATAGCATGCCGGAGGGCGGCGGGCACACTCGCGCCGGCCGCCAGTCGAGTGTACAAATGTTCCATCAGGGTGGCGGTGGCCGGGTCGCTCACGATCCACAACGAGCCGACCGCGCACGGGCAGCCGGCCAGGTGGAACGCCCGCTGGAAGCCGAACACCCCCTCCCCGCGGGCCGACACCCCACGGGCCGACTGGCACGCCGACAGCACCACGAACCGCAACCCCTCCAGCCGCAGCCCGGCCACCGCCTCGCCGCTCAGGTGGCGGTCGGCGCGGGTCGTCCCGCCCAGCACGACGGCGGTGAGGGCGAGCGGGCTGCGCACCGCCAGCGGGGTGGGCGAGTCGGCCGACGGGCGGGCGTGCCGGCGGTCGAGCAGGGTGTACCCGGCGGTGTCGGCGGTCGGGTCGTCGAACACCGCGTGGGTGGCGAAGTGGGCGGCCCCGGCCTTAGGCAGTTCGCCCAGCACGCGGGCGACGGTCGGTTCGCCCTCGCTCAGCACGCTCACATGTGGCCCTTTCCAAACGGCCCGGATCGCGTCCCGCTCGGTGCCGCTGAACTCCAGGTTCGGCAACCCCGACCCGGTGTAGTCCACGCCGCCGACGAGCAGCAGTTCGCCGGCCGACTTGGGCGCCGCCGGCTCGCGGGAGAGCAGGTCGAGCAGGAACGGGCCGTGTGGCACGCTGGCCAACTCGAACTTGTCCAGCACCATCTGGTCGCGGGACGCCGGCAGTGCGGCGAACGGGATGCGGGCGAGGTCGGCGTCGGGCGACAGGAACACCCGGTTCACCCCGCCCGGAATCGCATCTGCCAGCGGCTTCCACACCAACGCGGCCACGCCCTCTGCCGCGCTCCGCTCGGCGATCTCGTCCGCCTTCTCCTCGATCCGCTTCAGCCACTCGGCCAGTGCCCGCTCCACCTGTTCGGCCGACCCGAGGCGAACCCGCTCGACCGCCCCGCGGGTGACGACGAACGCCACGTACTCGGCCTCGCCGCCGATGGGATTCCCGCACTTGCAGAAGTCCACGAGGGCGGCGTCGTCCGGCAGTTTCGCGCGGAGGTCGGCGGGGGTGGTGCGGGCCGGCGGGGGTAGTTTCAATTCGTCGGCCAGTTGCCGCTGCAACTCGTCCCGCTCGCGGGTCAGTTCGGCCGCCTTCGTCCCACCGGCGCTCGTCAGTTCGACGGCCAGCTTCGCCCGCACCCCGGCCAGCCGGTCGGCGATCGTGCGGGTGGCGCTGTTGCCGCGGATCAACTCGGCCCGCCGCCGCGCGTCCAGCACCCGCATCGCCCCCGCCTTCGACGCCCACACGTAGCGGTAGTCGCGGTCGTCGAACGCGGCGTCGGCCCCGGCCGCCAGCAACCCGTGCAGCACGCCGGGCACCGCGTCGAGCAGGTTCAGCACGTCCGCCTCGGCCAGCCCGCTCGCCTGCCGGTCGATGTGCGGCAGCCACATGTCGAGGGCGAAGCGGAACAGGCGGGCGGCCTCGTCCGCCTTCCGGCGGCGGAGGCGGTTGCCGCCGGCGTTGGTGAGCGCGTACGCCAGTTCGACGTGCCCGTCCGGGAACCGCTCGGCCGGGTAGAGGGCGAGGGCCATCTCGACCGCCTTGTCGTGCAGCGGCCACGCCTCGTCGGGCTTGCCGGCCAGGTCGAGGGCGACGGCGATGTCGCGGCGGACACGGAGCAGGTCCGGGTGGCCGTTCGGGTAGTCGCGGGCCGGGAACACCCCCTCGTACTTCTGTTCGGCCTCGCGGAACTTGGCCAAGGCCGTCGGGTAGTCGCCGCGGTCCAGGTGGTTCATCCCCTCGTTGCGGACGCGGAGAGCGAGCGCGTCGGGGGCGGTGGTGGGCGACGTGCGGGAGAGGGCGACGGCCTGCTGCTCCAACGCCAGGGCCTCGGCCGTCCGCCCGCGGGCGCGAAGGACTTCGGCCACGCCGTTCTGACTCCGGGCCAGGTGTTCGCCGTGCTCGCGGAGGGCGGCCGGGGTGCCGCACAGCCGGGTGGCGCGCTCGAGCGCCTCGGCCGCGTACTTCTCGGCGTCGTCCAAGTTCTTGCGGTTGAAGTGCCAGTGCGCCAGGTTGCCGAGCGTGCGGACGACGTCCGGGTGGTCCGACTCCTTGCCGTGAACCTCTCGCCAGATGCCGATCGCCGAGCGGAGCAGCTTTTCGGCCTCCTCCCCCTGACCCAGGCCGTCGAGGATGCTCGCGTAGTTGCTCGCGTTCATCGCCACCGCCTTCCGCCCGTCGGGGAAGGTGGTGCCGGGCGGGAACGCCTTCGCCGACACCTCATAAGCCAGTTTGGAATACTCGCGGGTCTTCTCGGTGTCGCCCGCCAGACTCGCCGCCGCCGCCACCGCGCCGTAGGCGTTGGCCACCATCGGGCTGTCGTCCGTGAACACCTCCTTCGTCTGCGCCAGCAGTTCCTCGTACTTCTTGCGGGCGGCGGCGTACTCGCCCCGGGCGCCCAGTGATTTCGCCGTCGGCCCGATGTCCTCCAACAACTTGGCAATGTCGGCGTACGTCTGGAACACGGCCGCGGAAATCGTCGGGTCGCGGAGCCACGGCCGGATGTCCACGCCGCCGATCTCGTACTTCACCGTCTGCCCGGCGGCGGCCGCCGCCACCGCCAGCACCGCCGCCGCCGTCAGGCCGAGTCGTCGCATGGCAGGCCTCCTCCGTTAGCGGGCGCCGCGCTTGCCGAACTGCACCGCCGTCACGAAGTCGGCGTGCGGCTTGATCCGCCGGGTGAGCTCGTTCTGCAACGCCATCGCCGGCTGGAACTCCACCTCCCCGGCCTTGGCCGACCCCCCGCGGGTCGGGTCGTCCCGCACCGGCACGCCGTTGTCGTACCACGCCACCACGTCCAGACTGGGCGGGTTCCGCACCGGGGCGAGGTCGGCGAACCACCCGCGGACTTCCGCGTCGCTCAGCGTCAGCGGGGTGGTGCGGGCCACCAGGATGACCGTTATCAAGCCGTTGGTGTCGCCTTCCATCAAGTATCCCGTCACCTTTTTCTCGTCCGGGTCGATCACCTCCCGCCGCGGGGTCTCGACGGCCGGGCGAGGCGTCGCGCCACCGTCCTTCCACGGGTAGCGGAGTTGCACCTGCCCGTCCTCGTCGAACTCGAACAGGTACAGGTACGCCGGGCGGTTGGCCCGTGCCGTGTACGCGTATCGCTCCCCCTTTTCGACCGGGAGTGACCCCGCCCGGCCGACGGACACGTTCTCCATCGGCTTGAACTTGTTGAAGATCTGCACGTCCACCCGCGCCGTGAGTGGGGCGGCGTCGGTCACCGGCACCGTCACCAGCGTCGTGCCGGGGGTGCCGCGGCCGCCGGCGTTCAGCAGCAGCACGAGCGGGACGACCACCAGGGCGAAGGCGGCGACCACCCCGACCAGCCACCAGGCGCGGCGGTCTCGCGGGGCGAGGCGGTCGAGTTCGTGCAACAGGGCGGTGGCCGAGGGCGGGCGGGCGGCCGGGTCTTTGGCCAGCAGTTTCAGGATGAGGGCGGACCAGCCGGCGGGTAGGTCCGGGCGGAGGTCGGCGGGCGGGCGGACTTCGGCGGTGGCCACCGCGTGCAAGGTGGCGCGAGGCCCGTCCTCCGAGAACGGGTTTTGTCCGGTGGCCGCCCGGTACAGTACGCCGCCCAGGCTGAACAGGTCGCTGCTCGGCGTCGCCTCCATCAACCGCGCCTGCTCGGGGGAGGTGAACGCGGGCGTGCCCAGGTAGTGGTCCGTGGCGGTGATCCGGTCGCCGGCCGGGCCGCTCACCAGCCCGAAGTCGAACACCCGCACCCGCTCCCAGCCGGCGGCCGTCGCCCCGTCCAGCCACAGGTTGGACGGCTTCAGGTCGCGGTGGATCAGCCCCTTCAGGTGGGCCGCCTTCAGTCCGTGGGCCACATCGCGGGCCAGCCGCTCGAGTTCGGGCACACTCAGGGTGGAGCGGGCGAGCCGCTGGTCCAGCGGCTCGCCGGTCAGCAGGGGCATGACCAGGTACGGCACCCCGCGGTCTTCTCCCGCCTGGTACAGAGGCACCACGTTCGGGTGATCCAGTTGGGCGAGCGCCCGCGCCTCGCGGTCGAACCGCTCGCGAAGGCCGGGGCGGGTGAGTGCGTCCGGGCGGATGACCTTGATCGCCACCTCCCGTTCGGACAGGGGATCGAAGGCGGCAAACACCACGCCCATGCCGCCGCGGGCGATCACGCGGAGGACGCGGAACCCGCCCAGCACGCCGAGGTCGCCGGGGTGCGATGGGGAACGCAGGAAGGTCAGGCCGTCCGCCCCCCAGCCCTTGTCCGCCTGTCGGGGCGGGTCGGTGGAGTCGAGTTCGCGGTGGCGGGTGTCGTCGTCATCCGGTTCGCCGGTCATGACATCGCCCCGCAGTCTTTGCAGATTCGCATGCCCGGATTGCCCGTCACGTTGCCGCCACCGCACTCCGGGCAACGGGCGACCGGTCCCGCCACCGGCAGGGGTGGTGGGGGCGGCGGGGGTGAGGCTGTCACGACCGGGGCCGGCGGCTTGGCGACGGGTGGCTTGGGTCCGCCGGGCTGTAGTGGGGCGGGCGGTTTGGCGAGCGGCGGCTTCACCGCGCTCCCCACCGACACGGGCGGGCGGGCGACCGGCACCGCCACTGGCAGCGGGAGCGGGAGCGGGTCTTCGGCGGCGGTGACGACCAACGGCGGTCTCTTGGTCGGCGGATTCGGCGGCGGGGGCGAGTACCCGCCCCGCGTTGGGGTGGGGGCGGTCGGCGGTTCGGTTGAGTGCCCGGTGCGGACGGTGAGGGTGACGTTGCCGAGGGTGCGGGCGGTGCCGGCGGCCGTCACCTGCTCGCCGTTCGTGCCCAGGTCGTGGCACACCACCTGCCCGTCCCGCACGAAGTACCGCAGGGCCACGTCCCGCGCCCCACGCACCCACACGGTACACGCCTTGCTGTCCCCGCCCACCTTCACCGGCTCCGGCCCCAGGTTCACGCTGATCGTCTCCCGCTCGCCGAACCGCACTTCCAGCCACGCCCGCCGGAAGGCCACCTCCACCCACGCGAGCATGGCCCCGATGCACGCCCCCAGGATGGTGGCCCCGGCGATCCGCCCGATCATGTCGGACACCATCGAGGCGAGCAGGAAGGCGAGCACCCCGACGAGGCCGCCGGCCAGCCCGCCGGCCGCGCCAAGCAGCGGCTTGAAGTTGGGCACGAAGAACGACAGCCCGACCCCGGCCAGCCCGCCCAGGATGACCCAGCCGAGCAGTTGCAGCCCTACCTCCAGCACCTTGTTCTGCGGGGCGAACGAGTACAGCCCCTGGCCGACGAACCCGCCCACCACCCCGGCCGCCAGCCCGCCGCCCACCCCGGCCAGCAGGGGCAGCACGCCCGGCAGCCGCGACTTGATGTAGTGTGTCTGCCCGGCCAGCAGGGCGGCGCAGATGGCGGCGGCGATCAGGGCCGTCCAGATGGCGATGGCCGCCAGCAGCCGCCCCTCGCTCCCCTCGGCGTACCGCCGTGACGACACCAGGCTCTGCGTGGTGCTCGGCGGCGGGGCGGCGTCCGCCTTCGGCTGGTCGAGCGGCTTGGTTGATTGAGTCGATTCGGCGATCACCTTGCTCAGTTCGGGCAACAGGGTCTGGAACTGCGCGCTGTCGCGGGCCACCCGCGACAGGTCGAAGAAACGTCCTTTGGCCGCCTCCCACAACCGCTCGTACTCCCTCCGCGTCGCCCGGTTGTTGGGGATTACCAGATGGATCTGGTCGATCTCCCGCTTCCGCAACAGGGCCAACAGGTTGGCGTACTTGTCCTCCTTCAGCTTCTCATTCGCGGGCAGCTTGGGCATGGCGTCGGTGATGAGCAGCAGCACCTTGGTGGCCTTCCCGCGGAACGGCAAGGCGGTCGCCTTCTCCATCGCCTCCAGCCCGCTCTCCGGGTCGTCCCCGCCGCCGCCCGCCCGCAAGCCGCTCACCTTTCGTTTGAACCGGGTGGCGTCGTCTGTGAACGGGTCGCCGTCGAAGTCGAGCACCTCGAACGGTGGGTTGTCGAACTCCACGTCACGGAATGCTATCAGGCCGATCCGCGGGGACAGCCGCTGTTGCCCGAGTTCCACGGCGAACGCTTCAATCCCATCCCGCACCCCGTTGATCTGGTTCTGCATACTGCCCGTCACGTCCAGCACGAACACGATGTCCACCATCGGCTTGGGCAGCGGGTCCACCTTGACGGTGAACGGCACGCTCGCCGTCAGTTTATCCCCGCCGACAGCTGACTCAGCCACCGCCGTCAGCTTCACCTCCCGCGCCTGGGCGTCCTTGCCGGCCGTCACAGTCACCTCCCCCTCGTACCCGTCGGCCCCGCGGGGGACGAGGGTGACGGGGGCGATCCGCACGCCGGCCGGCAGGTTGTCGAACCGCACCCGCACCGGGTCGGGCGTCCGCGGGGCGGCCCCGATCGGCTGGGCGATCTTCGCCTGGATGGTGAACGTGTTCGACCGCTCCTGGTACACCTGCACGGTCGGCGAAGCGGTGACGGCCATCACCGGCTTGGGCGGGACGGGCGGGGGCGGCTCCAGCAGCCGCCACACGGGTTCCCCGAGCAGCAGCGAGCCGACCAGCCCGCCGAGCGCGCCGTAGATGGCGAACAGGAGCGGTTTGGGCAACCGCCGGGTGATCGCTCCGAAGCTCATGGCGGTCCTCTCCTGGTGTGGGTCACGACATCCCGCCGCACTGCTGGCACACCCGCAGCCCCGGCTTGCCGTTCACCGGGCTGCCGCAGTCCGGGCAGCGGGCGGACGCGACCGGAGTCGGCGGTGAAGGCGGCGCCGGCGGTGGCGGGGCCGCCCTCACCACCGGCGGCGGCGGTTTGACGGCGACCGGAACGGCCACCGGCCGGGCGAGCGGGCGAGCCTGGGACGGTGCCGCTCTCACCGGCGGCTCGTCGTCTGCCGCCGTCACCACCAGGGGAGGCCTCTTGGCCGCGGGCGGTAGGGTGACCGGCCGCACGGGGGGCGGCGGTGGTGCCGTCGGCGCGGCGGGGTCGCCCTTCGCCTTCTCGCTGAACAGCACGTAGTTAGCGCCCAGGCGGATCACGTCGCCGTCGCGGAGGAGGGTCGGGGCGGTGATAAGCATGCCGTTCACCGCCGTCCCGCTGGTGCCCGCCGCCGGGCACACCTGATACCGCCCGTCGGTCGTCGCCCGCACGGTGGCGTGTTCGGCGGCGAGTTCCTGCCCGAACCGGCCGCCGAACGACAGGCCGGCGGCGGCAGCCCTGCCGAGGGGCGTCTCCCGCCGGGCAAGAATCACCTGCCGGCCGATGCCGAACCCGTCCACCACGGTCAGCCACGACTGCCGCAGGAGCAGTTGCACCAGCCCGATCATCGCCCCGACGGACAGGCCGAGCAGGACGAACCCGACGGCACGCCCGGCGAACTCGGACCCGCCGGCGAACCGGCTGATGAGGTCGAACGCCACCCCGCCGATCAACCCGCCGGCGGCCCCGCCGATCAGCCCGTTGCGGACCTTCTTGAACGAGCGGTCGAACACCCCGTCGGCCACCCCCACGCCCGTGCCAAGTAGCATCCAGCCGACCGGCCGCAGCTTGTCCGACAGGGCGAACAGCAGCTCGCCGACCGCCCCACCGAACGCCCCGCCGAACGCCCCGATCAGCCCGCCCACCACCGCCCGCCGTACCACCCCGCCGACCGACCCGCTGGCCGCCCCCGCCGTCAGGCCGATGCCCGTCCCGACGAACAGGCCGACCAGCGCACCCACCAGCGCGGTGGACGCCAGCCCGCCGAGTGACAGGCGGAGGACGGTGCCTTGGCAGACGAACACACCGAGCAGCGCCGCCCACGCCGCCAGCA
>JANNQE010000900.1:0-16599 GCA_031441625.1 Planctomycetia bacterium | reverse complement strand
GAGCAGGATCAGGGACGCCAGAAGGGACAGGAGTCCGGGCACGTCGGCGGGTGTCACGGTGGGGTGTACTCCATGCGGCGGGCGAGGTAGTCTTCCAACTCCTTCACATACCGCTCGTGCGTCATGTCGGGGTTGACGGTGATCCCGTAGTAGCCGCCGCTCGAATACCCGCCGGTGACGCTGCTGCTGCCGCCGCCGTCGCGGTCTCGGATCTGCCGGAGGAAGTCTTCGAGCAGAGACACGACGCCCGCCCGCGTGTCCCCCTCCACCCGCAGTTCCAGCACCACCGCCCGCTTCGGCTTCTCCGGTGTCATCGTCGCCCCTCACGACTGGTGTCGACGGCCTCGGCCCCGGCCCACCCGCTCTCCGAGTAACACATGTTTAACGCGTCCATGTCGTCCGGGCTTCGCACGCCCCGCTTCTTCAGTTCGTCTTTGCTCTCCACTTCACGGGTGCGATCCGCCCGCACCCGATACCGCATGGCCAACGCCTGCTGCCGCAACCGGGCGAGCGTCCGCTTGTCCAGTCGCCCGAGTGACGGTGGCCGCGCGGCCACTTGGCACCACAGTTCGTCCCGCCGGAGTCGATACCTGTCCGGTCGGTGCGGCCGGGTGCCCGCGTTGATCGGCTGCACCGTCGCCCCCGCCCCCGCCAAGTAGTCCGTCACCCCGCCGCCAACGCCCGAGTCGTCCACCCGCACCGACACGCCCTGTGCCTTCAACGGCTCGTGCCCCGGGTGGCGGGCGTTCCACTCGGCGGCCAGCCACTCGCACTCCCCCATCACCGCGTCCACCACCCGCGGCACGCCCCACCCCTGACCAGTCACGTGCCGGAGTGAAACCCGCCCGCACCGCCCGTGCAGGGCCGTCCAGTCCGACCCGTACCGCGCCACGTCCACCCCCACCGCCGGCCGGTCCTCCGGGTTCAGCACGCCCCCGTCCGCCGCGGCCGAGTCGAACAGGCTCTCCCGCCACACCGCGTCCACCCCCTGCGACGGTCGCCGTCCGAGTACCCGCGACTCGAACTCCGGCCCCGGCCGCCACCACCGGCCGCTCCCCGGCCGCCACTCGATGTCCCCCGCCTGCACGTCCCCCGCCGCCACCTCGTCGCACCACTCCGCCACCCACCCGTCGATCTGCCCGACCGTCACCGCGTTCGGGATGCCGGCCGCGCGGCCGGCCAGCCCGTCCGACACGTTCGGGTGGTTCAGGCAGGACAGCGTGAGCAGTTCCCACTTGGGGCTCCCGTCCAGGTCCGTCAGCCCCTCTTCCGCGTAGCTCTGGCTGGTGGTCGTCGTCGGGTTGCCGATGGCCAGCCACGCGTGCGTGCCGTCCGGGATGTACATCGTCCCCGTGGTCTTCCAGTACACTCCCTCAATGCCCTCGTCCTCGTCGAACAGGAACAGCATGGCTGCCCGGTGCCGACCCTGGAAGCTCTCCCCCTTGCTCGCCGTGTACCCTTCCGCCCAGTGGTCGTCGTGGTGCCACAACTGCGGGGCCGTGGGGCCGATGAACCTCGGCGGCAACCCGGCCCGACGACACAGTAACCGCACCTCCGTCCACAACAGGTCGATCACGTCCCGCTGGGTGGGGGCGGTCGTGATCACCACGCCCGGGTCGCGGGTGTAGTGCCACCACACGCACGCCACCGCCGCCGCGAACGTCTTGCCCACCGAGTGCCCGGCCCGCACCTTCACCCGCCGCCCATCACTCAGACCCGTCAGCACGGCCTGTTGGTCCGGGGTGAGTGTCACCTTCAGCACCTGCGCCGCGAACGCCGTCGGGCGGTCCCGGTATCCCGCCCACGGGCTCACCGCCACCCCCGGCCGCGCGGCCGGCAGAATCGCCGTCAGTCGGTCCAGCCGCTCCCCCTGGAGCTTCAGTCGGCGGCGGATCGCTGCGAGGTCCGGCAAGGCGGGATTCCAGTTCGCGGATTCGCTTGTCCTGTTCCACGGTCAGCTTGAGCAGCTCCCGAATCTCTTTCACGTCCGGGTACAGGCCGAGCAGCTTGGCCTCGTCCGCCAGCACCGAGCGGGCCGTCCCGTAGTCGGCCGCGTTCACGCACCGTGCGTACAGGGATCGACGCATCGCCCGGTGCTGGGCGAAGACCACCGACCGCTTCCGCTCCACCTGTTCGGCCAACAACTCGTTGGCCTTGCCGATGTACTTCTTGATCTGGCTGTCACTCACCCCCCACCCGTGTTGTGCCGCATAATCCCGGATGTCGTGGAACTGTGCCCCGTCCAGAAGGATGCCCAACACCTGTTCCACGCGGAGTTTCACGGTGGCGGCGTCACTCTTGGCCATGTGCGGACACCATCCCGTCGATCCATGCGGCGTGCCAGTCGTGGAGCGGGCGGTCGCGGATCGCGGTCAGTTGCTCCCGGTTGCGGTTCGTTCTCAGGTTGGCACTCCCCTCGAAGGTCATGCCGTCGGTGTCGTCGTAGTCGAACGTCACCACCTTGCAGTGCGAGCGGACGGCCGCGATCCGGCTCCCCGGTCTCTGCATCAGGTCGGCCGCTGCCACGTCGTACAGGTCGGGGTTGTGCGCCTTGAAGAAGTCGCTGACGATCAGCGTGATGGTGGTCGCGCGGCCGGCGTCGAGGGTGCCGCACAGGTCCGTCAGGTTCTTCTTGGAGAAGCACAGGGTGGCGATGCGGAGGGCACGCACCGGCTTGATGGCGAGCGTCGATCCGATCACTTGCGTGAGGTCGTACCGGCAGGTCATGAGGCAGTGGATCGCCTCCCCGGTCTCCGGCAGCGTGGGGAGGAGGTCCGCGGCGAGACGGGCCTCCCGCTGGCGTCGGGCCTGCCCCTTGCGTGAGAGGCGGTCGGGCGTGTGCTGGGCGGCACCACCGAAGGCCGGCCGCGCGGCCGGGGTGAACGGCGTCGGACTGAAGGCGGTCACGACCCGCCGCCCTTGCCGCCCTTGCCGCTTGACGCTTTGGGGGCGTTCTTGCGGAAGCCGGCGGCTTTGCCGAGTCGGAAGTTGTCGGCGAACCGACTCGGCGAGGGGCCTTGGCGGAAGGACCCGGTGGCCGCTTTGGTGTTCCCGAATCTGACCGGCGTGGCCATGCGAATACCCCGTGAGACTTCCCCCATCATACGCCCGTCAGCCGGGTGGCCGCGCGGCCGGGTTCGAACGCGGCGTCGAGCAGCACCCACGCCCGCCCGTCCCGGATCATGCCGGGAGTCACGCGGATCAGCGTCCACCCGAGGATCGACGCCCACGAGTATTTGAGGCAGTCTTCCGAGTATCCGGCCACGCGCTGGTGCCGCCCGCCGGCCGCCGTCACCCCCTCCACTTCGAGTGCGGTGCCGCTCGCCGGCCACGCGGCGTCGAACCGCCACCCCCGCGTCTCGTGGAACTCGTACTCGGTGTCGGGTGGCGGGAGGGCTTTCGACAGGCACCACGCCCTGAGGAGTGTGAGCCAGAGCGGGTCGCCGGTGTGGGGGGTGGCCGCGCGGCCGGGCTTGGGCACCACCACCCCCAGGTCGGCGAGCAGCTTCCGCGAGATAGACACGATTCCCCCGGAGTGAGTGATGTTGCTGGGTGAGCAAGCGCGCTACTCGTCGTCGTCCTGGTCGCTCTCCCCCGGAGAACCTTCATCGTGCCTGCGAAGACGGTCACTCAAACGCCCATGATCGCCTCTGTAGTGGGGGTATCACCCTTTGGGTGATGGGGTGATGTTGCTACCCGAGCAAGCGCGCTAGATGTGCCCGCCTTCACGCCAGCCGCGGCACGCGGCCCCGGCCTGCTCGAGCAGAGCGGCCGTCGTCACCGTCTGCACGCGGGCCATGCTGCCGTCGGGCATCTGCACGGTGAACGTGAGCACCACCCCAGCCTTTCCGCTCTGGGTGGCCTTCGGCTTGACGTAGAGGGCCAGATCGCCGCCGTCGGGGAGGGTCGGGAGCTGATCCAGACCGCCGTGAACCGCCTTGTCGAACATCTCCGGTTCGATGCTGAGTCTCAATACTTCCACGTTTCACCTCTTGGTTTGGTTCGAACTCTTTGGGTAACGCCAGTACCGCAACGCTGGCAGTTTCAACACGGCCGGCCACTCCACCAGTTCAACCCGACAGTGCTGACATGTGGTCTCCAATCGTCCGGGGTTGGTCGCCGTCATCGGCAAGTGGCTCATTCGCACCGCCGGGCCGTAGACGTGGCCGGTCGGATTCTCGCACGGCGGCTCGGTGTACGTCTTCATCGGTTCGACCTCTTGCCGCGGATGCAACCGCGCGTGGCTAGTGCTGGTGAGCGACCGCCGCCGATGGCGTCTGTGCCGCTTTGATGCCAGTTTCCGTGAGCGTCCAGGCGGCGTGCCGACCCCGCCCGCCGTTTTTGACCAGACCGGCGGCTACCAGTTCCTTGAGCACACGACGAGCCGCCCGATGATGCACGCCGTACCGCCACACCACCTGTCGCACATGCACCTTCTTGCCGGCGGTCCATCGCTTCCCTTCGATACTCGTCGGGCCGGATTCGATGCCCTTGCTGAGCAGAAAGGCCAGCACTGAAGGCGGGCCGGGCGGGTCGTCAGTAATGGTGTTGTTCACCCCTCACCCCCTTCGCGCGGTTGCTCGGCGGGCAAGGTGGCGAGCAGTTCCTTTGCTGCCTGGTAGGCAGGCTGGTGCCGCTCGGCAATGCCGTCGCCCTCGTGGGCCTCCTCGTGCCAACACTTCACCACCGCGGCAAGGTTCTCCCGCAGTCGGCGGTTCATCCGCTTCAACTTCGTCACTTGGTCGATGATCTCGTCCGGATTCATCTGGTTCTCCCTGAGTAGTTGGTTCGCGCTTGCTCCGTCAGCAATCGCGTTTCAGGCCACGCCGGAGAACAGTGCCGGGGTGACTGACGTCAGCCGCTCGGTGGCAATCCGGACCTGATCAGGGCGGATGTCGCAACCGCTGAACCGCCGCCCGTGTTGGACTGCCGCATCCCCCGTCGTCCCGCTCCCGCAGAACGGGTCCACCACCAGACCGCCGGGCGGGGCGTACCAGCAGACGAACCGCTCGGCCAAACTGACCGGCATCGGGGCCTCAGACTGGTGAGACTTGCGACTGCCGAGGTGCCCGCCGCCCACCCTGGCCTCGATCACGTTGCCGGGGTTGGCCACGTCGGGAGGCGTGTAGTGCTGGGCACGCAGGCTGTCACCGGAAGCCTTCGACACACGCTTCGTGTGCCGGACGCCCCGCCGCCGGCCGCCCTGGTCGCGGTGGGAGAACTCCCCGCCGGCCCCGAACTTCGGCGGGTGGCCGAACGCCGTGTTGTCCGACCACTTGAGGGGCAGCACGTCGGGGCGGGCGAAGGCGTACACCGGCTCCCAGTCCCGCCGCTGGTAGTGGACGGCCCCCGAGCCGGGGATGCCACACACCTTCCACCAGCACCACGGGGCCGGCCCGCACACCAGGCCGTCGAGCCGTGTCAGGTCGGCAACCAGCCACTCCATCGTCGGCGAGTACACCCCGCTTCTGACGGGCCCGGCCGCGTTCACGACCACCAGCCCGTCCGTCGCCCGGCACGCCTCCCGCACGACCGCCCGCATCCAGTCCACCCACTCCTGCCCGCTCAGCTTGAACCGGATGCCGTACGTCCGCTGTGACTCGTAGGGCGGGCTGAAGAACGTCAGCGCGGCGGCACCGTCGGGCAGACCCCGCAGGAAGGCGGTGGCGTCCGAGCAGGCGACGGACCATTTTCGAGGGGCGGTCTCGGTCGGCATCACTCGCCCCCGTTCGTGGTGGTGGCCGCGCGGCCGGCCCGCTTCGCCCTCGCCTTCGCCAGCCACGCGACGGCCGTCGCGTGGACCGTCAGCCCGCCGTCGCCGAGCGGCACCTCCCGCTCACGCTCCCGCCGGTCGTAGTACCCCACCAGGTCGCCGACGGTCGGCCCGTTCTTCACGCCCCGACTGGCCTGGACCGGCCGGATGGCACCCACCCCCGACCCGCGGCGGATGGACTCGGCGATGGTGCCGGGCAGTGGCAGACTGTGCTGGTCGATCCACGGCATCACGCACCTCGTTTGTACATCTTGTGTCCGGCCACGAGCCGCTTGAGTTCGCCCGGCCGCGCGGCCGGGTCGAGTCGCATCAGCCAGTCCTTCACGTCCACACTCCGATCGGCCGGGGCGTCCCCCCGCGGCACGAGCGGCAGACAGCACGCCGCCGCCCCGTTCCCGATGGCCGACCCCATCACCCGCTCCGCCCACGGCAGGCCGAGTTCGCCGGGGTCGCGGTCGGGCACCACGATCACCGTCCGCCGCCAGAACACCGCCCCCCACTCACGCTCCCAACTGCCCTTCCCGTTCGGGGCGCTGATGGCCACGAAGCCGAGTGCGTTCAACACGTCCGCCTTGCCCTCCCCCTCCGTGACGAAGAGGGCACGCTCGCTCTGCCGGGCCTCCCACTCGCGGTACGGGCCGACGGCGACCGGGTCGAGGGCGTAGCTGTGGGTGTCGGTCGGGGTGGTCGGCCGGTAGTAGTGCACGCCCTCGTACTGCCGCTGGAAGGTGTACCCGCCCCCCTTGATGACACCCCCCCCGCCGCACCACGCGAAGGCGTCGGCCGGCACGTTCGCCGCTTGGCGGTATTGGTCTGGCAGAGGACGACGCCAGGAGAAGTCTTTGCGGTGGCCGGGCTGGAAGCCGGGTTCCCACCTGAGCTTCACGGCGATCAGCTCGCCCGTCTTCCAGCAGGTGTACGGGTACTCGGCCACGATCTGCGGTTTCACCGTGCGTCTCCTCTGTGTCCGGGTGGCCGCGCGGCCGGCGGCGTACTCGTGAGTGCGTGGGAACCAGTGCGACGAGTCGAGTCCGCTGTGGTCCCTGAACTCCTTCCAGCCCGCCCCGCACGCCGAACAGCGGGCCACCAGTTCGCCCTTGCCGCCGATCTTCGCCCAGGCGGACGGGCGACTGTCACCAGTGCCCTTGTGGTGGCGTTCGGGGAAGGGGCACCGGAACTGGATCGAGTCCCCGCCCCGCCGGTAGTCGGCGGCCACCCGGATCAGCACCTCGGCGTACTGCCGCATCCCGGCCGGACACTCCCACCTCATGTCACGCCTCCCGTTCTGGTGGCCGCGCGGCCGGCTGATCCGCCGCCAGCCCCTCGTACGCCGTCCGCACCTCGCCCGGCGTGGCGTAGGTGCCGCCCACCAACTCCCCCCCGATGGCCAGCCGATACCCGCCGTCCGCCGGCTGAATGCGCAACTGGTGTTGCCCCGGCCGCGTCATCCGGCCCCACGGCCACCCCTTCGCCGCCGCCCAGTCCAGCAGCGCCTTCGCGTGGGCCTTCGGCTCCTCCCGGTCGCCGAACCCGAGTGAAGCGAGCGTCCGCTGCTGCTTGGGGCTGCACGCCCCCGCCCGCCACCGCCGCTTGATGTCCGCGATGGCCTTGCCCGCGTCCGCAATCGTCATCCCCGCCCGCCAGACCCCGCCCTTGCCCTCGATCCACTCCCGCTGGTCCGGCGTGGCCGGGTCGGTCGTGGTCCGCTTGGCGGTCGCGCGGCCACCAGAATCCGAGTACCCGAACGGGTCCACCTCCTGCGTCGTCGTCCGCACCCGCGCCACCAGTCGCCGCTCCCTCAGTTCGTTCGCCCGCCGCTCCGCCTTCTCCTCCTGCTCCAACAGGGCCAGCACGTCCACCGGCCCCGCCTGCCCCTTCTCCTTCACCTTCCGGCACGCCTCCCCAGCCTGCTCGCCCGCGAAGATGTCCGCGGCCGAAATGAGCTTGTGCCGGCCCGAGTTGCCGGCGAAGTCGTACACGGTCAGCCGCGGCTTGCCGCTCGCCGCAATGACCGAACGCCGCTCGCCCTCAGTGGACTCGGACAGGGCCGGCGTCAGCACGCCCCGCAAGGTCCGCGTGCCCCGCCCGATGGCCTGCGTGTAGTACACGATGCTCTTGGTCGGCCGGGCCATCACCACGTTCGCAATCTGCGGCACGTTGAACCCCTCGGTGAAGAGGGAACACCCCACGAGGTACGGGTACTCGCCCCCCTCGAACCGCCGCAGTTGCCGCCGCCGGTCGTCGGGCGGCGTCTCGCCCGACAGGAACACCGCACTCCCCGGCCGCAGCCCGTTCAGCACGTTCGCCAGTTGCTCCCCCTGCCCGACGGGTTCCCCCTTCGGCCGCGGGCAGGAGAAGACGAGCGTGGGGGCCGTCCCGCAGTGTTCGATGACCGCCGCCGCGATCTCCGCCGTCACCCGCTCGTCCCCCGTCATCGCCCGGCCGAGTTGGCCGCCGTCCAGGTCGCCCGCCCGCGTCCCCACCTCCGAGATGTCCAGCGAGTCGATCCGCACCGTGTGCTGACTCACCGGCACCAGCCACCCGCCCTCGACCGCCTCCCGGATGCCCATGCGGTAGGCGAGCGAGCCGAACGTGTTCCCGAGTGCCGCCACCCGCCCGTTCGCGTCTTCGGCCCGGCGGCTCGTCGCCGTCACCCCCAGGAGTTTCGCGTCCTTGAAGCGGTCGAGCGGCTTGGCGTAGGTCTTGTTCGAGAGGACGGCGTGGTGGCACTCGTCCACCATCAGCAGCCCGAAGCGGGCCGGGTCGAAGCGGCTCAGTCGGCGGTCGCCGAACAGCGTCTGCACGCTCCCCACCACGCACCGGGCACGCGGGTCGGCCACCAGTTCGCCCATCTCGATGTCGGGGCGGAAGCCGAGTATGGGTTCGAGTTCCGCCGCCGCCTGGAAGATCAGCTCCTCGCGGTGGGCCACGAGCATGACGCCCGTGTCCGTGGTGGTCAGGTGGTGGTCGGCCACCAGCCCCATGACGACCGTCTTGCCCAGGCCGGTGGCCACGTCGGCCATCGTCCGGCCGTGTTCCGCGAGTGCCGCCACGATGCCGGGGTGCCCGTCGCCCCCCCACACCGCCGCCCGCTGGTACGGGCGTGGGACCGGGGCCCCCGGCCGCGCGGCCACCCCGAAGGTGGGAGGGTCGGGCCCCTCGTCGAAAAGCGTCCGTCTCATCGGCGGGTCTCACTCGGTGGTGTCGGGTTCCCACGGGCCTTCGCACTTCTTCTTGACCGCCGGATCGAACTGGTCGTACCGCAGCCGGCACACCCACCCCCGCCCGACCTTGTCACCGGCCGTGCCGACGCACTGAGGGCACGCCTGCCCCGCCTGGATGCCGGCCCCGCCGCACCCCGGGCACACCACGTAGGGCATCCCGCCGGCCACCCCGCGACTCAGGTCGTTGGAGTAGGCCTTCATCGGGTTCGTCTGTATCGCATCCCCGCCCGGCGACTGGGACAGTGCCTCCACTTCGGCGAACAGGGCACCGTACCGCTGGGTGAGCGACCGGAACTGGGTGCGGGCCTGGAACACCGGGATGAGCAAGTCGGGCACCGGCCGGCCCTTCTCGTCCCGCACCACGGACGGCCGTGTCGTGGTCGTTTTCTCCACCGGGTCGACAGGCGACGGCACCCGCTCGCTGCCCGTCACCACGCCGTCCGCCCGCACCGCGTCCACCACCTCCTGCATGTCCGTCCGCTTGGATTCGAGCTTGCCCGGCATCGGACTGTCGCGGTCCAACAGGTCGGCCACCTGCCCGATGGTCGTCACCCCGATGGCCGCCAGTTGCGCCTCCGCCGCCGTGCCCAGGTCGGCATCCTTCACGCTCACCCCCCGCCAGCCGACTTCCGAATCGGGTGGCCGCGCGGCCGGCGACTCGGGCGGGGCGACGGGTCCGGCGGTCGGCCGCTTGCCGGTGCCGAGTTTCCACGCCGCGTACTCGCTCTCCTTGTACTTCCGCTGGTCGAACCGGGCCTTGCCGGCCAGTTTCCCCTCCTCCGTCATGTCGTACCGCACCCGCACCACCACCCCGCGGTGGCATCGGAGTTTCTCCGCGAGTTCCCGGTCGGAACTGGCCGGCGGCTCGCGGAGCAAGGCCGTGCGGACGGCCGCCCGCAGGTCGGCCGTCCCGCGGGGCAGGCCGTGCGAGGTGTTGCCCGCGTAGGCGATCTCCCACGCCTTCGCCTCGGCCTCCTCGGGCGTGTCGTACCACCACACCAGACAGTCGGCCGACGAGCGGCCCGCCGCGATCATGGCGAGCGCCCGGTGTCCGCCGTCCCCCACCCACACGGGCGTCTCCGGCTGACCCCGCGTGGCCGTGCATTCGAGCGGCGGCATGGCCTCCTTCGCCGCGTACCGATCCCGGTATCGCCCCACCGCCTCCTCGTCCACCGCCGCCCGCACGCCCTTGGCGACGGTCAGGTCGAGGGCGGTCAGCGGCATCGACTCCGCCACCGTCGGGGCGGCAGGAGTGGTCGTGTCACGGGTGGCCTTCTTGGCCGCCTTCGGCTTCTTCTCTTTGGCCTTCGTCGTCATGATCTCTTCTTCGCCCCCGTGGTGGGTGTGGTGGTGGTCGGGCCGGTCGTGACGCTCCGCTCGTACTCGCGGAGGTCGCCGACCCGGTATCGGATGTTACGCGGGCTCAGCCGCTTGGCCGGCAGCAGCCCGGCCGCGGTCAGGGCCGCGAGCGTGGACCGCCCCACGCCCAGGTAGTGTGCCGCGGCCTGCTGGTTCAATTCGTCGTCCGGGGCGAGTATGGCTCGCTCCGGACTTGGCATCCGACTACACAATCTCGCATCCGCCGTCGGCATGATGACGCCCTCAATGGTGGTGTTCACCCGTACCCGTACCCGTCCCCGTCCCCGTCCCCGGCCCCGTCCCCGTCCCCGGCCCCGTCCCCGGCCCCGACCCCGTCCCCGTACCCGTCCCCGTCCCCGTCCCCGGCCCCGTACCCGTACCCGTACCCGTACCCGGCCCCGTCCCCGGACCCGGCCCCGAACCCGGACCCGGCCCCGTCCCCGTCCCCGGACCCGGCCCCGTCCCCGTCCCCGGCCCCGTACCCGGACCCGAACCCGAACCCGTACCCGGCCCCGGACCCGGTGTCGCCCGGCGTCCAAATGCCGGCCCGCCACGCATTGGCCACCGCCTCTGCACCGGGCACCGCCTCGTCCAGCCGATCCGCCGCAATCGGCCACACGTCCGACGCGGCGGTCAGACCGAACTCGCCTATGACCGATCCCACCGTGACACACGCAGGTTCTTCGTCGCGGCGGGCGTGCATGGGATGACCTCGATTCCTTGGGTGAGGAGGATCAGCGGCACCGGCTCGCTGATCCTGGTGTAGTCGTGCGACGGGCCACGGAGTGCCAACTCGTGGAGGCTGACCGCCCCACGCCACCGCCACACCCGCCGCGCGTCACTCAGCACCACCGCCGTGCCGCACGACTCCTTCAGCACACCGCAGTGGACGCCCGCCGAGTAGGTGCGGACGACCACGAATTCGCCGATCATGACTTCTCCTGGTCAAAAGGGGATGTCGTCCGTGTCGAACGGGGGCAGGTTCCAGGCCGCACGCTCGGCGTCCATCAGGTCGTGGGCCTCCTTCCGCCACGCGTGGGCTTCCGCTTCCGACGCCCCGGCCGCGTACCCCGAGCGGTAGAAGCCGCCCAGCGTGTCGTCCAGCGGCGGCCTCTTGGCCAGCGTGTACAGCCCGTCCACGTACCCCACGTCCCAGCAGTCCGACGGGCTGAGCGAGTGCTCGTCGTCGTCGTCGTCGTCGTCGTCGTCGTCGTCCGGGTCGGACGGCGAGGTCGCGGGGGTGGCCGCGCGACCGGGGCACGCCCCGGACAGGATCGCGTCCGGTTCGTCGGCCAGGGCCGGCACGGCCGGGTCGGCGTCCCGGTTCAGTTCGGCCGTCACCTCACGCTCGCCGTCGGTCGGTCGTCGCATGGTCGTCTCCGGTTGGTGTGTCTCTGGTGTCACAGTCCGGCCTTCGCCAACGCCCGGTTCGCCAGCCCCACGCCCGGCCCGCACACGTACCCCTCCGCCGCCGCCGCCCCCACCTCCGCCAGCAGCACCCGCACCGCCTCGGCCAGATTCGGTGCCGCCGCGATCAGCCGGGCGTTCGCCCCCGCCTCGGCCCGGTCGGGCATCATCGGCGTGTGCCCGTGGACGAAAACGGCCGACCCGTCCGCCCGCACCGCGTCCACCACCACCCGCCCGCTCATGTCCGGCGGACACACCCGCCACTCGCCCGCCGTGGGGTGGACTCGCGTCGGGGTCTCGGTCGGGGTCGGGGTCTCGGTCGGGGTTGCAGTCTCGCTCATCGGTCGGTCCTCTCGTGGGGGTGGTCGCGCGGCCGGGTGTGCCACTCGCCTGCCGTCAGATTGCCCATTCCGCCGCACTTCACAAATGCGGTGGCCGTCGCACCGAATGTTCACTACGTCGGTAGTGCCCGCCGTGCTGTCAGTGCCGGGGAAGTCTATATGAGTTCCTATCGGTGGTCAATAGGAATTCGCATAGGTCGAGGATTTCTGTGAGCCATCTATCCGAAATGCTGAAACGGCTTCGGGTTGCCGCAGGCCTGTCCCAAAAGGATTTGGAGCGTGCTTGTGGCGTCCCACAGCCTCAAATCAGCCTCTACGAGAAGGGCACGAGTGAGCCTGTGTGGTCGAACGTGGTGAAGCTGGCGGAGGCGTTGGGCGTCGGGGTCGAAGTGTTCACCGGCCGCGCGGCCGGGCAAGCCAGTCACGAGGAGGTCGAACCGATGGCCGGCAAACCGGACGACGTGAAGCGTGCGTTGATTCGACGGATACTGCTGGCCGAGTCCGGACTGGACGACCGCGAGGTCGCCCGCCGGGTGAAACAGTCGCTACCCACGTGTGGGCACGGTCTGGTCGCTCAGGTCAGGCGTGAGATGGTGCGGGCACGCGAAATCATCGGCTTGGACGGGCGGCAGGAGAACATCGTCATCCGCGGCGGGTTCGGCTTCACCGTCCCCTACGTCGGCCCCGTGGCCGCCGGCCCACCGCTCGACGAACCGGCCGATGAGCCGCACGACCGCATCACGGTGAACGACTTCTACCCGCCGGACACCGTGGCCTACCTCGTTCGCGGCACGTCGATGATCGACGCCTGTATTGACGACGGGGATTACGTCCTGGTTCGGCCGAACCCCGACCCGGACTCGGGGACTATCGTCGTGGCCTGGATCAAGGATCAGGGGGCCACCCTCAAGAAGTGGGTGAGGGGCAAGAAGGAGCTGCGGAGCCGCAACGAGAAGGAGCGGTGGACGCACAAGATGCGGCCGGACGAGGATCGCATCCTCGGCGTGTACGTCGGGGTGGTCAGGAAGGTCTAACCGGCCGCACGGCCGGGGGAGGCGAACGTGTTCGAGTTGGACTTCTGGGGGTGGGCGTGGCTGGCACTCGCCACCCTCATCGGCGTCGTCGGGCTCGTCCGCCTCATCTTCGGGGGCGGGTCTAAGGCCGGCCCGCCCACTTCTGAAGCTCCTGCTCCCACCGCTCCTGATCGCCGGTCGTCAACACCGCCGTGCTGGTGGGGTCGATCAGCACCGGCCCGCCGGCCAGCACCGGGGCTGTCCCCCTGCCGTACACTTCGGCCGCGGCCGGGGTGAACACAGCCCCCGCTTCCAGTTTGGACGGGTCCACCACCGCGTACTCGTACCGCCCGGACGCGGTGAAGATCGGCGTCACCCCGTCCGCCCCGATGTCCACCACCCCCGGCACCCAATGGGAGTCGAGGAGAGTGAAATTGGGGTCGGGGTGTTCTTCGGGCGGCACTTCCGGCGGTGCGCCCACCCGCTCGGCCGACCACTCCACCACGTGCCGCACACTCGGGGCGCTCACCTGGATGACCCGCGTCAGACCCCCGAGTCGTTGCTCGGTGCGGGGGATGCGGCCCATGCCCTTGTGATACCGCGGCCGCAACTCTACGCTCGTCCACACCCGCCCGTCGGCGGACGAATCCTCCTCGGCCAGCGGGTCGGCCAGCACGCCCACAAACCCGATGGACGCCAGTATTGCCCAAGCGACTGCCTGCAACTGGTCGGCCGACTGCCGGCCGGGGGAGTCGGATTCGGTCGGGGTCTCAGTGCCACTGTTCGGGCTGCCCGCCACGGGGACGGGGCTGAACACGGGCGGGCGGAACGGCTCTCGCTGCCGCAGCTCCCCGCCGAAGACGCTGAGTTCGAGGCACGGGTCTTGCATGGCCTTGGCGACCAGCTTGAGCAACGGGGCACTCCCACGCCCCACCTCCACGGCCGGCGAGTCGTAGTGGAGTGGTGGGATGTCCCACCCGAGGCGGGCCAGACCGCGGGGCAACTCGTCGTTCTCGCCCTTCCCGCCGGCAGCCCTCGCCCTCCGGGCGGCTTCTTCGACGGCGGCGATGATGCCGGTCGCGCGGCCGGCCCCCAACCCCCCGAAGGCCGCCCCGACCGGCGTCATTGCGACCCCCTGCACCTGTTGGGTCGTCTTTGGCGGCACGACGATGGTCCGCAGGGTGACGCTCACGCTCGGCTTGTACTCGTCGCTCGACACCTCCCCGGTGATGAGCCACCGCCCTTTGGAACCGGGCGGTGAGTTCCCCCGCTTCAAGCGGTTCATGGCCACCGCGATGCACGTTTCGAGCAGCCTCTGTTTGCCGGTGGACGGCGGGAACCCGCCCGGCCGTTGGGCGTCCCGGTGGTCGCCCGCGTCCATGCGGCCGGTCAGCGTGTAGTTCACCTGGGCGTACATCTTCGCCCCGTTGCTCGACGACAGGGTGTACCGGCCGGCCGCCTTGACCGCCGGGGCGGGCGGCATGGCGTACTGCTCGGTGTCGGTGAAGGTGTACCGCAGTGCCAGCCCGTCCTCCTGCACGTCGTAGTGGCTGCGAGTGCGAACGAACCAGTCCGGCACGCCGGGGGACACGAACCCCCGGAAGGCGTCGGCGGAAGCGTTCAACACCCACCCCTTGCCACTCCGCTCGAATCGGTCCAGTCGGTCCCCCCTCAGCCGGAGCAGGCCGGTGCGGGTGACGGTGGTGGCGTGCTCGTCGTCAATGTCGATTGACTCCTTCCAGGCGTGGTACGTCCACGCCGGGCCGGGGTCGCCCGTGTTCGGACAGTCGCGGGTGGCCACCTTCACGTTGAGCGTGAGGTGGGCCGAATCCAGCCCGGCGAACTGGTGCAGGTCGATGAGCGTGGGCGTCGGCCCGTCGTGGGCGTCCGCACCGGGGGCGTTAATGTAGGGGATGGGCGAGTCGAAGAACACGTAGAGCGACTGGCGGGGCCTTTCGAGGAGGTGCTTCACCCGTGCGAGGGCGGCGGTGAAGCTCTCCCCCGGCAGACAGATCGTGTGGGGGGTGAGGACCGACTTGACCGTGATGTCGTGGTCGGTGCGGACGTAGTGCCCGTTCTCCAGAACGGGCACTTGACGATAGCCGCTCGTGTTCTGGAACGGCAGGGTCAGCCCGTTGTACACCAGTCTCGGCATGGCACGCCCCTAGGTGGTGGCCGCGCGGCCACCAGTTGCGGCCGGGCACCAGCCCCCGCACAATTATACCCCGCACCCGGAGGTCGCAGCCATGCCGAGTGAAGTCGATTACCGCGACGGGATGGAACCGCCCGAAGAAGGTCAGCCCCGTCGGAGGCGGCAGCCCATCGACCGCGACGACGGCACGCCGGTCCGATCCAGGCCCCGCCGTTCCGCCCTCCCGCGATTGGTGGTGGGGGTGGCCGTCGTCATCGCCACCGTCGTCCTCCTCATCGCCGCGGGCGTGTTCTGGTCCGCCCTCTCCCGTCAGCCCGGCGGCGATGTCCCGCCGGGGGCGGGCGTGTTCGGGCCGAGTGAGGGCAACGAGGGGGAGAAGTGGAACCACCCCGAACTCGTCGCCCACCTCGCCACGCGGGGCGTCCGCGTCGAACAGAGGCCGACACAAAGAGGAGTTTTGGTTGGATGGGGCACGACGGTTGAGTTGTGGCTGGGCGACGAGATGGTGTACTGCCAGCTTCGGAGTACCGCGAAGGATGCCCGCGATTACGCCGGCAGCTTGACGGCCGCCTTCGCCTGGGGCCGCTTCTGCTTCAGGTGGAACGAGGCGGAATCCCGTGACTCATCCGGTCTCGCGGGGGCCATCAAGAGGGCACTCGGAGGCAAGTGATCACTTCCGCCGGTCGCGGTCGAAGGCGTCGAACGCCCAGCGGTTGCGATCCCGTGCCCGTTCGTCTTCCTTGGCGGCGTGTTCCAGTTGCTCGCCGAACGACTTCAGGTCGTCGCCATTGCCTTTCGGCTTCTTGAGGCCGAGAGCCTCGGCCAAGGCGTCTAGGTTCTCGGCGAGCCACTTGAAGAAGGGGGCGGCGAACTCGAACACGGAGGAGATCACGTCAAGGCCGACCGACAAGACGAAGTTCCAGGCGTTCGAGATCAAGTCTTTGATGCCCGCCATCACGTCCTCGTAGCGGTCGAGGGACTCTTGCAGCCGCTCGGCACTGTCGGCGGTGTTGTCGCCCCGGTCCATCTCGCGGAACGTCTTGTTGGCGTCGGCGACGGCCTCCACCCCGGCCATCGCCGCACTGTACTCGGCCAGGGCGAAGTTCGCTTGCTGTTGCGCCCGTGCGGCTTCGACGGTGGTGTCGTGAAGTTGCTTGAGCGCACCGGCCGCGGCCACCACCGCCGCCACCCCGATCCCCACCGGCCCGGCCGCCGCCATCATCCCGCCCGCCGCCGCCCCACCGCCAGCGGCGGCACCAGCCCCGCCCGCCGCCGCCCCACCGCCGGCGGCGGCACCAGCCCCGCCCGCCGCCGATGCCGCCGCCCCGGC
>JANNQE010000899.1:0-2251 GCA_031441625.1 Planctomycetia bacterium | reverse complement strand
CGGCCCGGCGTCTGGCATCCCCCCATGGTGCCCAAGGATGGCCGCGGCCAGCGGTAGGTGATTGGCGTCGTCGGCCCACACCGCTCCGGCTTGCTTATGTCCTTTCTCTCCACCGGGAGAGATGCCTCGGATGTACCGCTGAAATGACCTGCGGTATTTCCCCAGGTCGTGCAGCCAGCCGGCGGCTTCGGCCGCGGCGGGGAGGTCGGGCACGCCGGTCCGTTCGGCCAGTTGTTTCGCCAGTACCGCCACCTGTTTCAGGTGGTCGCGGAGCGGTTGCCAGCGCTCGGACGGCGTCGTCTCACTGGGGGCGGAGTGGGCGTAATACGCGGGCATGAGCGAACCGCGAGGAGAGAGGATTGTTGGAATGAGAACATGTCCCAGCCCTTCCTGCAAGCATGGTTGTGACCGAAAGGCGTTCTCACACAACCGGGGCACGTCACCCTGCACACTGAACTGCTGTGAGCCGATGGTGCCCACCGGCTTGACTTTGGCGGCTTGCACCGTGGCGACGGTAGTGTGCCACAGATCCCCGGCTCTCCCATCCGCATGCCCGACCACACAGACCGCCTTCACCGCTTCGCCGGAGTGGGTTCTGGTTCGGTTCGAGGTCAATTCGGTTCAAGGCGAAGTGGGGTCATCGACAAGAGCCAGAACGGCGAGACATCTCTCTTTCAAGAGAAGAGAAGAAAGCAGACAGAAGAGAAGAAAGAAAAGAAGGACCGGGTGGGTCGGCGTGGGACAGGTCGGTGACCCACGCCGGCCCACCTTGAGGATGTGACTTCGTTTCTTCGCCGGCGACCCGCTGGAGTCCGAGCGGTCAGAAACCGACGCCGCCGGAGGAGACCCGGGAGCCGCGGCCACAAAGCGTCCGGGCTCCCTTCACACTCCAGGAGAGCGTCTCGATGTCTTCACACGCCGAGTCCTGAACGGGGCGGTGCGGACGGCCATGCCGGTGTACTTGAGACGCCCTCCCCGCTGGCCTCATGTGCCGCACACGACGGCCAAACCCTCGCCCGCCGTCGATGACGACTCCGCTCCGATCCCATGTGGGACCGGAACGGACTTGCGCCACCCGCCACCGCCGAACGCTTCGGGCGGGAGGTCGCACGGTGCCGATTCGTTGCGACCACGCGATCGGTGGTTAGAATGACCGCACTCGTGATCGCCGTGAGTCGCCCGCCGTGAACGACATCTTCATCTCGTACCGCCGCTCCGACGCCCCCGACGCCGTCGCCCGGCTGCACGAGCGACTGGTTGCGCGCCTCCGCAACCGCGAGGTGTTCTACGACCACGCCAGCCTCGAACTCGGCGACGTGTTCCCGGACCGCCTCCGCGAGCAGGTGACGACCGCGAGCGTGGTGCTCGTCGTCATCGGCCCGAAGTGGGCGGAGGAACTTCGCAATCGTGCAGCCAACACTGCCAAACCCGACTTCGTGCGCGAAGAGGTGCGGCTCGCCCTTGTTTCCGGGCACACGGTCATTCCTGTGCTGGTCGGCGGGGCGAACATGCCGGGCGAGGCCGACTTCGCCGATACCCCCGAATTGCTCCCACTCCGCGCGCTCAACGCCCAGACGGTTCGCCCTGATCCGCTGTTCGCCGCCGAGTGCGACAAGTTGATCGCCCACCTCGAACGCACCGGCCCGGCGGAGGTCGTCGGCACCATCCTCGGCGGCAAGTACAAGGTGGTGCGGCTGGCGGCCGTCGGCGGCATGGGCGAGGTGTACGAGGCCGGCCAGACGGACATGAAGCGGACGGTGGCGGTGAAGCTCATCAAGGCGGGCATGGACACGAAGGAAGTGCTGGCCCGGTTCGACGCCGAGCGGCAGGCTCTGGCCGTGATGGACCACCCGAACGTGTGCAAGGTGCTGGACGCCGGCACCGCCCCGAACGGCCGCCCGTTCTTCGTCATGGAGTTCGTCCGCGGGGTGCCCATCACCCAGTTCTGCGACGACCGCAAGCTGCCCCCAAAGGAACGGCTGGAACTGTTCACGGCGGTGTGCAAAGCGGTTCAGCACGCCCACCAGAAGGGGATCATCCACCGCGACATCAAACCGGGGAACGTGCTGGTGGAGGTGATCGACGGCAAGCCGGTGCCGAAGGTGATCGACTTCGGGTTGGCCAAGGCACTCGGCCGCCGGCTGACCGACCATTCGATGGCCGCCACCGAATTCGGCAAGTGGGTGGGCACGCTCGAATACTCGTCGCCCGAGCAGGCCGAGGGGCGGTTCGACATCGACACGTTGACGGA
>JANNQE010000898.1:0-9063 GCA_031441625.1 Planctomycetia bacterium | reverse complement strand
ACGAGGCGGCGGCGAACCCGGCGGCGAAGCGAACGAGCCATGCGTCGGTCAGTTGATTCTCGGACAGGTCGAGGACTGTGAGGGCGATGAATGTCTGGGTGGCCAGGAGTGAGGGAGTGGTGGTGCTGTCGAGGTGGGGGTAGCCGACCGGGTTGTCCATGAATTCGTCGGTCAACTCACTGAACTGCGGGCCGAGTTTCAGCCTGCTGAGGTGTCGCAGGTGGGGAAAGGCACCGAGGTCCACGCCCGCGTTCCGGTCTTCGAGTTGGAGTGCGGTGAGTGGAAGTTGGTCGAACGCAGCGTCCCCGTATCGGCGGAACTCGTGGACGGTCATCGGCCCCAGGTCGTCGGGGAAGCCCCGCCGCCAAACCACCTTCGCGGACGCCTCCGAGTACCAGAGCGGTTCGGGCAGTTCGTGTCGCCAGTCGTCCAAATACCAGTCGAGGATGCGGGCTTCGAGCGCCTTCATCTCGTGATACAGTTCAGATCGCGGGTCGGTGGTTTCCAGGTGGATCTGCGTGCGGATGAAGTGGGCGCGGGCGGTGTTGCCGGGTTCGCTGCTCTCTTCCAGCCAGTCGGCGTACACCAGCCGCGGCAGGTCGTCGTGCCGACTCGCCAGAATCGCCTTCAGGAATGGCTCGTGCGGGTCCATCAGTCACTGTCCGGATCGCCATCGAATCCCAGGGTTCCACCGTACATCTGATTCGGACTGATCCGCTGGCCGACGGCTTCGAGCGCGTCCATGCCGATCGGCGACAGCAGGTTGTTGTCGAGGTGCAGGTACTCGAGCCTCGGCGTATGCGGGTGAGCGGCGAGCAACTCCGCGCCGTCGTCGGTGATGTTGCACCGGCACAGGTCGAGGCCCTTCAACCGCGTGATGAACCCGGACGCCAGCAACTCCTCCACGCCCGCGTCGGCGAACTCGCCGTTGCGGAACGTCAGGTACTCCAGCGTGTTCAGGTGCTTGGTGCGGAAGAACGTCCGCAAGACGGCCGGCGTGATCGGCTCTCGCTCCGCCCCCAGCTCTCCCCGCTCGGGCATGATCGCCACCGTGTCCAGGCTCAGCCGCCGCAAGTTCGGCAGGCCGTTCATATAGCCCAGGATGTAGAACCCACACCGCGGGTGGTTGTAAGTGATGTCGATGGTGTGCAACCGCGGGAAATCCCCGCCGAACAGGTACGAATCGAAGAAATGATCAACGCACAGACAGATCGACTCCAGGTGCGGCATCGCTTTCACCGCATCGTCCAGGCTCTGCCCTTCGGCCGCAACTCGCTCCTCGACCGAGCCGACCTCGAAGTGCCGCACGTTGGCGAACCGCCCGCTGTCAATGAGCCGTTGCAACCCGACCTGCACCGGCATCTCATACGGGGCGCTACGCGTCTCCATCGGCACCGTGTTCTGAACGACTGCGAACGAGCCGAGAAGTCGAGTGAAAGGGTTGGAGGCAATCGCCTGCACGAGCGCGGACGACAGTTGTCCGATGCGGATGCCGTCGATCCACCCCCGCCGCCACGACACGATCACATTCGGTTCTATCGGCTCGGCGACCGACCGGGCTGAAGGCGGACGCTGCACGAATTGCCACAGGTCGCCAAGCCATTCTCGCTCGTGGCTCTGCCGCAGTCCGAACGCCGCCTGCTCATACTCCCGCAGTTTGCTCACCGGCTGGTTGCGGTCTTCTGCGGCCAGTTGCAGGCGGATGAACTCGCCCCGCGGGTCGCCCTGTTCGAGCAACAGGTCGGCATACGCCGCGTGCCGGACCACGTCGTCCGGGTTGGCGATCAGGGCCGCTTCCAGCGCGTCGCGGGTGGTCATGGCAACAGGTCCGCCACGGGAATGGGGATGTTCGGCACGGCCAGGAGGGTGACGCAATCGGTGGCGGTGTAGGTGGTACACGTGCGGAAGGTCTTCGTCCCGCCAGGAAGCAGGTACGGGTCCCGGAAGACGAGAAGGACATCGTTCACCAGGTCCAGCACCCAGTAGTCGATGACACCAGCCGTGGCGTACAGTTCGGGCTTGGTCGAGGTGTCCTGCGCGAGAGTCGTGTCGGCCACTTCGACGACGATGAGCGCGACTGATGCGTCGGGCGCACTCGCAGAGTTGCTATAGGTGCGAGGATTCCCAGGAACGACGACGACGTCCGGTTCCGGGTCGTTTGCCGTATTGACGTCGAGCGGCTTCTGTTCCCGCACCCAAAACCCAGGGCCGAACGCGGTCGCCAGGGCGTACACGACGAGGGACGATCCGGCGGCGTGCGGCTCCTTCATCGCGGCCATGTCGAGGATCTCACCGTGGATGAGCATGACCCGGCGGCCGTCGTAGAAGCCGTGTTCGGCCATCGCCCGGTACTGGTCTCGGGTGAACCGCACCCCGTGGCGGGTGTGGTTCGCCGGCAGGATGCCGAGCGACACCATGCGGTCGAACTCGGCGTCCGTCCAGCGGATTGGGGTCGGCTCAGTCAGCAGTTCCACGGCACTCATCGCGTCACCTCCACTCCTCAGCGTACCCTCGGTAGGACCCGCGAGCCAGATCGACCGCCCAGCAGCGTGATGCTGTGCATGACGAGCTTCGCGGCGCAAGTCCGAACTACCCGTTCATTCTCGAAACACGGAATGAACGGATTGAAGGCGCCGTGCCGAATGAAAACGCGAACCTCAAAAAGTGCGGCGCCGCAAACACTCGCGGTCGCCGCAAACGCTTTGTGGATGTGTCATCTTTCTGGTGGGTGCCTGAACAGTGTTCGCGCCTCCAAGATGATGAGCAGGATTTGGATGCTTTGGCCCAGCGGCCCAGCGGCCCAGCGGCCCAGCGGCGAAGCGGGAGGTTGATCCCCAAACGCGAAGCACAGGAGCAGGATCTTGAGGAGTTGGTAACCCTCCTCTTGACCATCTCCACCGGGAACTGGGACGTGAACCGGCGTACTCATGGGATCCCCCATAAGAGTGATGCCAGCGCGTCTCACAGGGGCGGTTTCCGGGTGGCTCCGGATTCCGCTCCGTTCCCGTTAGGGGCAGCAGTTAGCAGCAAGCGACCAACGCGCTGGCGGACTGGTCACTCCAACGAACAGTGCGCCACAAAGCAATTCTGCGTGCTGATGTCGGGAGTAAAGTTCCCGCTTTCGACGCAGTCTGCGCTGTAGGATCGTCTTGCGCTATTTATCCGGTGTACGCTTCGCAAACTCCGTCTGTTCCCGCAGATTGCGCACATTACCACTGCGCCAGTGTGGCCTTCGCGGCCCCCAGCCAGGCTTCGTCGTCGTTGTCGTCGAGAGCCTTGAAGTTGTTCTCGATGCGGCGGAAGGCCATCTTCAGGAACGCCTTGCCGAAGGCGGGGTCGGCGTGCGGGTCGGTGGCCGGCTTGCCGTTGGTGGCGAGCAGCGAATCCAGCCGGCTGAGCACGCACGCGGCGGCGTACAGGTCGATGGCGATGTCCGCGAGCCGTTCGTGGACGAGCTGCGCCTGCACGAAGACGGCTTCGTCCTTCAGCTTCAGGAACACGTGCGGCAGGCTGGTGCCGAGTTGCTTCACCAGGGTGGCGTAAGTCTTCGCGTCGGCTTGCAAGTCGGCATGACCGACCGGCACACTCGGCGTGTGGGCCAGCCACGGGGCGGCCAGTTTCGCCCCCGCCCCGATGCCACTGAACAGCTTGCCCAGGCTCCACCGCCCGCCGAGCAGGTCGTCGCGCAGGCCCTTCAGTTTCTCGCCCGGCGCCTTGCACCCGACCACCGCGATGAACGCCTTCAGCACCTCGTTCGCCCCCTCGCCGATGGTGTTGATGCGGGCGTCTCGCATCCACCGCTCGATGGGCTGGTCGCTGAAGTACCCTTTGCCCCCCCACACTTGCAGGGTGTCGTTCACGATGGTCCACAGGTGCTCGGTGGCGAACACTTTGAGGATGGCCGTTTCCAGCATGTAGTCGTCGGCCCCGCGGTCGATGAACGCGGCGCACTGCGTCGTCATCGCTTCCATGGCGAACGTGTGTGCGGCGGCGAACCCGGCCTTCTTCTGCACCAGTTGGAACTCGGAGAGCGTCTGCTGGAACTGCCGGCGGTTCTTGGCGTGTTCGCACAGCGCCTTCACGCACGCCTTCGCGTGGCCGGTGCAGGTGGCCCCGAATGTGGTGCGGCCGAAGTTCAGCACGGTCAGCGCCGCTTGCAGCCCGCGGCCGATCTTGCCGAGGATGTTCTCCTTCGGCACCCGCACGTCGGTGAACGTCATCTTGCCGGTAGCGGTACCGCGGATGCCGCACTTCTCGGCACGAGCTTCGATCACCTTGAAGCCGGGCATGTCGGGCGTGACGAGGAACGCCGTCACTTTCGTGCCGCCCTTCTCGTCGGGCGTGCGGGCCATCACCGTCAGCACGTCCGCGATGCCACCGTTGGTGATGTAGTGCTTGGTGCCGTTCAATAGGTACGCAGTGCCGTCGTCGGTCGGCGTGGCAGTGGTCTGCACCCCGCCGGCGTCGGACCCGGCTTCCGGTTCAGTCAGGGCGAACGCGGCCAGCTTGCTCCCGTCGAGCAACCCCGGCAGCCACTGTTTCTGCTGCTCCGGCGTGCCGAACAGCACCAGCGCGCGGCAGCCGATGCTCTGGTGGGCGTTGACGAACACCGCCGTACTGGCACAGTGCCCGCCCAGCACCTCCATGGTCCGCATGTACTGCTGCTGATTGAACCCCATCCCGCCCACGTCCTTCGGGATGGTCATGCGGAGCACGCCGAGTTCGCCCAGCCCGCGGACCACCTCGTCCGGGATGCGGGCCTCGCGGTCGATCTTCATGTGGTCGATCTTGCTGTCGGCGAACGCCCGCACCTTGGCGTGTGCTTCGGCCGCCGCCTTCTCCTGGTCCGGCGGCAGAGTCGGGTACGGGAAGAGCACGTCGCCGCGGATGACGCCGAAGAACAGGCTCTTCGCGTACCCGAGCTTGTTCAGCTCCGGCCCGAGCATCTCTTCCACTTGCTTCTTCTGCTCGTCGATCTGCTTCTGGGTGAGGGCCATGCGCGTGATCCCCGCGGTCGGAGGGGTGAAACGAAAGACCGCCCGGAGAGGGGGCGGGGGATATGGACATTGTAAGTGAATCGTCCGTCCGGAACTCGGCTCCGAGGGCGGTCGCAGGCCCCTCGGGAAAATTGTGGGCAGACTTACAATCGCACCTGGACCGGATCGTCGGGTGTCCTATCTTACCCTCACCTCAATTGTGAACTCACCCGGAAATTCACCCCATGTTCCGCAAGCTCGCGACTGCTCTTCTTGCCTGTCTCGCCCTCGCCACGCCCTCGACGGCTCAATCGACCTACACCTGGAACCCGGCCAGCACGGGTAACAACTCTTGGGACACCACCACTGCCATTTGGAGTACGAACGGTGCCGCCCCGTTCAACCAGCCATTCGCGAACGGGACGACGAACAATGCGGTCCTGGCACTGAACACCGGCACCGCCGACCTGACGGCCGGGACCGCCATCAACTTGGGGCAACTGCGGGTCGGGTCGGACGGGTTCACCCTGACGAGCGGGAGCGGCACGAACGGCTTCACGTTCAATCAGGGGTTCCAAACGGTCGGCGGTGCCCGAACCTTGACTCTGGTCGTCGGCTCCGGGGCGACCAGTTCGTTTATGGCCACAGGCACCGGGGATACGTCGGCCGGCCAGCTCACCCTGAACCTGAGTTCGCTGGTCGGCGGGCAAGGGCTGCGGGTCAACAGCGGGACCGCGTTCGGCACCAGTGCGAGCGTGGTGGTCAACAGCACGACCGGCGGGGCGAGCGGCGGGACACGGCTGACGCTGGGTGACGGGGTGAGCACGCCGACCGGGGCGTCTCTCACCTTGACCAGCAACCCGACCGGGGACGTCCGCTCCACCCTGGGGTCGGGCGGGGGGACCCAGACCTGGAACGGGGCGGTTTCGCTCACCGGCGGCGGGGTGGTGGGCTTCAACAACACCTCGGCCAACGGCCTGCAGGTGGCCGGGGGCGTCGGGTCGGGGGCGTCGGCCACCACCCTCCAGTTGACGGGCACCGGCACCGGCACCGTCAGCGGGGTGATGAGCGGCGCGATGAACCTGGAGAAGGACGGCAGCGGCAGTTGGCGGCTGACCCAGACGGACAGCACGTTCACCGGCACCGTGACCATCGCCGCGGGCACCCTGCGGGCGACGAAACTGGCCAACGGCGGGCAGTCCAGTTCCCTCGGCGCGGGGACGTCGGCCGTCGCCTTCGGCACCGACGGGTCGAGCAACGCCGTCTTGGAGTTCACCGGCGGGGCGGCGAACAGCACCAACCGCGAGCTGAGCCTGCGGGGGGACGCCGGAACGGCACCCGTCTACACCATCCGGGCGTCCGGGGAGAGCGGGGCCGCCCTCACCTGGGCGGGCAATGTGACCACCGCCGCCGCCGCCGCCGACCGCACCCTGATCCTGGACGGGACGAACGTCGGCAACAACACGGTCGCGGGCACGATCACCTCGTCCGGGGGCACCCTCGGCCTCGCCAAGCTCGGGAACGGCACCTGGGTGCTGGCGGGAGCCAACTCGTACACCGGGACCACGCGGGTGTTCAGCGGCACCCTGGCGATCAGCGGCAACCAGTCGGCGGCCACCGGATCGGTGACGGTCGGGGCCGGCGTGGGCACCGCCACCCTCGGCGGCACCGGCACCGTGGGCGGCGACGTGAGCGTGGCCAACGGCGGGGTGATCCGCGGGGACTCCGGCAGCGGCACCGGCACGCTGACCCTGGCCGCCGACACCACCGTCACCGCCGGGACTACGGCCACCCGCGGCACACTGGCTACCCGGCTGACCACCGACGGCAACGGGGCGATCACTTCCAACAGTCAACTGGCCCTGACGGGGGCGAACACCGACCTGAACTTCAACGGCCTGACCACAGGCAGCAGGTTCGACATTCTGCTGCTCAACGACGCCGGGCTCGTGAACGGCCAGCAGTATAGCGTGACTCTCGCCACGGCCGTCGCCGGTGCCAACCTCCAGAGAAACGGGAGCGGCACCGCAGCTTTCGAGGCGTCCGACTTCAACCTGGTGTCGTCGTCCGGGCGGACGTTCGAGTCGGTCTCCCTCTCCCGCAGCGGCTCGTCCCTTCGGCTCACCTTCACCCCGGTACCCGAACCGGCCGGCGTGCTCGCGGTGGTGGGGTTGGCCGGGGTGGGCGTGGCCGGCTGGCGACGGGTCCGCCGGCGGGCCTCGGCCGGCGGGGTAGAATGACCGGGGCGGCTGGTGCCGGCGGCCTGTCGCCGCCTATGATTCGCTTCGGCACCCTTCGCCGCTTTCTGTCCCGGAGCCGGCTTTGAACCCCTCCCCCGCCCGCAACGGCACGCACCCGCCCGACACCGCCGCCCTGCTGCGCACTCTCGCCACCGGGTACGCCCCGTGCGACTGGGACGACGACCAGCCCGCCCCGAAGACGCCCGTAGACCTGGAGCGGATTCAGCGGGCGGTGCGGGAGATTCTCATTGCCGTCGGCGAAGACCCCGACCGCGAGGGGCTGCTCGAAACGCCGGCCCGCGTCGCCCGCATGTACGCCGAGGTGTTCGGCGGGTTGCACGCCGACCCGCGGGTGCATTTGCAGAAGACGTTCACCCAGCAGCACGACGAAATGGTGCTGGTGAAGGACATCGAGTTCGCGAGCTGTTGCGAGCACCACCTGGTGCCGTTCCTGGGCAAGGCGCACATCGCCTACCTGCCGGACGGCAAGGTGGTCGGCCTGAGCAAATTGGCCCGAGTCGTCGATGGGGTCGCCAAGCGGCCGCAGGTGCAGGAGCGGATGACGGAGCAGATCGCCGAGATGATCATGACCGAGCTGCACCCGCGGGGCGTGGCGGTGATCCTGGAGGCCACGCACATGTGCATGACCATCCGCGGGGTGAAGAAGCCCGGCACCAGCACCGTGACGAGCGCCATGCGGGGCATCTTCAAGACGAACCCGATGACGAGAAATGAACTGCTCTCGCTGGTGTACGGCGGGAAGTGAACGGGCGACATCAGTCCGGTTTCGACCTCCGACGCAGCCGAAGCCGGACTTGCTTTACGGTCATCTGCTCGACACCAGCCCAACTCCCCCTGAACGGCGGCAGTTCGGCAATGCGGTCGACCGACTCTTGATCCCCCACACCGCGTAGCGCACACACTACGGATGTCCGTTGCGCTTCGGTCAATCCGGTATTCAAGAGCCGGTGCAGGAAGTCTCTCACTTGCCACTCGACTGTGGCCGAGACGGCGGGCGCGCCCTTGAACGACAACAGCAGGTTCAGCCCGTCAGCAAGCCGCGCTGCTCGGGCCACATCCGACGCCGGCGATTCGACGACCGCATCGCCCACTTCCAAAATCGCCGACACACTTTCGGCCGTATTGACCTCTTCCAGCACGCCGAGGCAAAACTCGACCAGACTGGGCGATTCCCGCGACATCTGCACGACTGCGGCAGAACCGCCTTCCAGATACCGGCACACCGCATCGGCCCAGCACCCGAAGGGAACGACTCTCCGTCGGCCGACTTGCCGGGCGTCCGACCACCCGTGCTCGGAACTGAGGCGGCGGAGGAACGGGGCGTCGGCGGCATCACCAACGACGAGTACCCGCAGAAGGTGTTCGACTTCGAGCGTGTTGTTCGCCGCCCGGCGTGCCAGCGTCCGCTGCTGCGCGGTGGAAAGTGGCACCGTACCAACTCCTGACGAATGGTAGGGGAACCTCACCGGTAGATTCCCCTCCAGAGATGTTCGGTCGGCCGGATTCGGTCACTTGTCCTTCTTCTCTTCCTTCTTCTCCTCCGGCTTCTTCTCGTCGGGCTTCGACGCCTCGTACTTCACGCTGTGGATGTACAGGTTGCAGTCGTACTCGTTCTCCTTGTAGCTGTCGTTCAGGAACTCGATCTCGACCGCGTTCTTGCCCTTCTTCAGCTCGCCCTTGAACGTGTACACCTTCGCCTCCGCCTGCTTCAGCAGGAACTCCTTCTCCACGTCCTTCCCGCCCAGCCCGATCCGCACCTTCGGCAGGTCTTTCTCCCCCTTGTCGCCGGACAGCTCGACGCTGAACTCGTAGGTGCCGTCGGCCTT
>JANNQE010000897.1:0-1692 GCA_031441625.1 Planctomycetia bacterium | reverse complement strand
TCACCTGTGTTTCCAGGGGTTTCGTCGCTCGCCTTCGGCTCGCCAACTTCACCCCTGGCTAACATCTGTCGCCGCTCCGCGGCGGGTGGCGAACAAGCCATCAGGTGGCTCGCCCCTCGCTCGCGCGTCGGGCGAACTGTCACCCCAGCAGTTCCTTCACCACGTCCGAGCCGAACGGGGCGAGCGGCACCGGCCGCAAGCCGGCGTAGTTCTCGATCTTCGGGTCGATGCCGAGCGCCTGATAAATGGTGGCGAAGAAGTCGCCCTCCGTCACCGGGTTGTCCTTCACCTCCACGCCGTTCTCGTCGCTCGCCCCGTACACTTGCCCGCCCTTGATACCGCACCCGGCCAGCGCCGTGCTCCAACACCGCACGTAGTGGTCGCGGCCGGCGCGGTTGTTGATGCTCGGCGTGCGACCGATCTCGCCCGTCCAGACCACCAGGGTATTGTCCAGCATCCCGCGCTGTTTCAGATCCTCCAGCAGCCCGGCCCAGGCGTGTTCCATCGGCGGCACGAGGCCGCGGTGCCACTGGAAGTTGTCGGCGTGCGAGTCGTAGCTGCTCTGCCCGACCTCCACGAACGCCACCCCGCTCTCCACCAGCTTGCGGGCGAGCAGGCACCGCTTGCCGAACTCGCTGTCGCCGTACAGGTCCTTGTGCTTGGGCCATTCGGCGTCGATCTTGAACGCCTCGCGGCCCTTCTGCAACCGGCGGGCGGCCTCATACGCCTCGCGGTGCATCTTCGCCAAATCGCTCTTGCTGTCGGCGGCGTACTTGTCCTCCACGAAGCTCCGCAGGTCGTGCCGCTTGGCCTCCTTCGCCGGGTCCATGTTCGACACCGAGAACGTGGGCAGCCCGCCCTCGCTGCCGATGCCGAACGGCTGGTACTTCGGCCCGAGGAAGCCGGCCCCGGCGTCGCCGTTCGACGACACCTTCACGAAGTCGGGCAGGTCGCCGCCGACGGTGCCCTGGTACTTGGCCACCACCGCACCCATCTCGGGGAACCGCACGTTCGCCGCCGGGCGGTAGCCGGTGTGCATCAGGTAAATGCCGCCGGGGTGGTCCACTTCGGAGGTCTTCATCGAGCGGATGACGGCCACCTTGTCCATCTGCTTGGCCATCTTCGGCATCAGTTCGCAAATTTTGATGCCGTTCACGTTCGTGTCGATCGGGCGGAACGGCCCGCCGGTCGGCCGGCCCGGTTTCATGTCGAACGTCTCGAACTGGCTCGCCCCGCCGTTCATCCAGAGCAGGATGCAGTGCTTCTTCTGCTTCCGGGCTTCCTCGGCGATGGCCGACTGTGTGGTCAGCCCGCCCCAGTTCATGACGACACCGCCGGCGGCGGTGGCGAGCGCGCCCTTCATGAGGGCACGGCGGGACAGGTGCTGGGTGGGGGTGCAACGCATGGGAGGGGTCCGTATTGGCGAGCCGAGCGGTGTGAGCCGCCGGGTCTGCTAGGGTGGCCGACTCTCGCCGAGAGTCGGACGGGGGCCTTCGCCTGGGAAGCCGGCGTGGAGCGGGTGAGGAGCGGGCGAGGACCTTCTTTCGCTCCTCGGGTGACGCACTCGCTACGCCCCCACCCCGACTCTGGGCGAGAGTCGGAGAGGGGAGTTGGCCGGAGTGACGAGCTTGCAGTTGGTGGAAGCCGTCACCCGCTCCGCGCCGGCTACCCACGTGTCGCCCCCACTCCGAC
>JANNQE010000896.1:0-3158 GCA_031441625.1 Planctomycetia bacterium | reverse complement strand
GCCACAGCACCCACGGGCTGAGCTGCGCCACGGCGTAGTGTCCCTTCGGGTTCTTCCAATCGCGGCCCTTGCCGGCCCCGGGGCCGTTCGCCCACTCGACGAAGTTCAGGGCCACGCCGCCCATGATGAACTTCGGCGTCTCGGTGGCGAAGCGCGTGTCGCGCCACCAGCCGAGGCCGCCCTCGATGTCGGAGTAGATCTTGTCGGGCTTCTTCCCGTCGTACTGGGCGAACATCCAGGTGCCGAACAGCCCGCTCTGGAAGTCCTGGCCGGGGTAGTTCTTGAGCAGCGGCCACGCGGCCACGTAGGTGGAGAAGCCGCCGTTGTACGCCTTGTCCACCTTCTCGTGCGGCACGAGCAGGTAGCCGGCCATCTCGCCTTTCTGTGGCGCGGGGTCGGCCGCGAGCGCGACCGAACACGCGAGGGGCAGCGCCAAACACACCGCGAGACCACAAGTACGAGTCCGCATGAGGTCAACTCCGGGTGTTACACAAACCGAGTCACTTGGCGGGCTTCTTCTCGCACAGTTTCTTCATGGCAACGCCCATCGCATCGCCGATCAGGTAGTACGTCTCGGCGTTCGTGTTCCAGTGGTAGCCCTGACCCGACGGCGACACGTCCTTGTTCCGCCAGAACGCCTGCGTCTTGACGAACGCCACGGTCCCCTTGAACTCCTCGTACTCGGCCACCGCCGCTTGGGCCTTCATGAGCGAGAGAGCCCGCGGGTGTTTCTCCTCCGGGCCGGTCATGCCCGTTTCGGCGATGACGAACGGCAGGTTCTTCACGCCGAGGTCCTTGCGGATGTCGCGGATGAAGTGGGCCATGTTCTTCTCGTACTCGTCGTTGAACGCCTGGTTGACGCGGTCGTTCCACCCCTGGTGCCAGCCGAACCCGACCAGTTCGTACCCGCGGTCGCCGAACTCCGGGAACTCCTTCTTCAGGTCTTTCAGCACCGCCTTCGTGCGGTCTACGACCTCCTTGTAGAAGGGGCCGACCTGCCCGCCGGCGCTCGGTGGGCGGAAGTCCACGGCCAGGCTCTTGCCGCCCCACGCCAGTTTGACGAGCAGCACCGGCTCCTCGTAGGCGTCGCCGATGACGGTGCCGAACCCGAGTTCCGGGCCGATGCGGTCCTCTTTGGCACCGTAGCCGACCGTCAGCTTGCCCTTGCGGTCGAGGTAGTGGATCCACACGTCATCACGGGTGGCCCACTCGCCGTCTTTCTTGCCGAGCAGGTGCTTGTACTTCTCCGCCGTGGCCTTGTCCTTGGTCAGGTACTCCAGCGTGCCCTTGCCCTCGTTCCGCTTCGGGTCGGCCTTGATGAACCCTTGCCCCTCCATGTTCGACTGCCCGGCCAGCACGAACACCTTCACCGGCCCCTTCGCGGGGGCTTTCAACTCCTTCTCGAGTCGGATGAGTTCCGGAGTGTCCGTCGAAGCCTCGATGGCGCGGATCGTGTCACGGACGGACTTGGCCTTCTGTTTCATCAGTTCCTTGGGAAAGTTCGGCTCGTCCTTTTCGAAGTAGTTCGCGATCTTGGTCAACTCCGGGATGACCGCCTTCGCGTGGGTGCCGTAGCTGAGCAGGATTTTCATCAACTCGGGCGTCCGCTCCTGACTGTCCCACGGGTTCTGGTCCCGCGTGTACTTCACACACGCCTCGATCCCTTCCTTGATGTGGTGCTTGGCGAACAGGCGAAGCCCCTCCAGGCGAATTCCGTCGGCGAACATCTCCCCGCTCGGGGCCGGCTCGACGATTGCCCGGTGGATGGCGGGCAGGAGCGGCTTGATGTCTTCGACGGACAGTTTCCGATAGACCGAACTGAGACTGCTCCGCGCTCGCCCGTCTTCGTTCTTCAGCCCGGCCCGTACCGCCTTGTACAGGGCCTCGCGGTCCACGCCGTCGAGGGATCCGCGGAGCATTCCGTCGCCATCGAACAGGGCGAAGGTGAGATACCGCTGCTGCATGCCGCGGGGGTCGTTGACCTTGTCCACCTCGGCCAGCAGTTCGAGCAGCTTCGGGACCGCGGATTTGGCGGCTGGCCCGATCTGGGCCAGGGCCTCCGCCGCCTTGACGCGGAGCCAGAGGTCGTTGTCGGTCAGGCATTTCCGAAGCGGTTCCAAGGCCGGTGCGGCCCGCTGGCCGAGAACACTCAACCCCTGACACGCCCCGTAGCGGGCTTCGAGGCCGGGAGCGTCGAGCAGTTTGACAACCGCCGGAACCGGAGCCTCTTTCCGGCGGGCCATCGCCATCGCGGCCCGCTCGCGGACGACCGGAGACCAACTGCCGAGGCGCTCGACCAGTTGCTCGCCGCTCAGTTTGTCGTACGCGCTGTTGCGGTCTTTGTTGTCCCACCCGCGGCCGTCGGCGATGACCCCTTCCGCGGCCGCCGCGTTCAAGGTGGGGACGATGGTCTTGCCAGCGCCGGTCAGCCGAATCTTCTTCAACGGCATCGCGTAGGCCAACAGGTAAGTGCCCGTGGCATCCCAACCCTCGAAGCTGTCTTCCTCGTTCTCCGGCGGGCCTTGGTGCGGGTAGCTGCCGTCCCAGCGGCGTGCCAAGTCGAAGTACCAGGTGCCGAACTCTTTCATCCACGCACCCGTGGCGTTTGGGCCGGACAAGGCGACTGCCGGCATGGCCCAGAGCATGTTGAAGTAGTTGCCGCAGTGCCCGCAGTCCCGCTCCGCCCCGTGCGCGGCGACACTCATTCGCGAGAAAAACTCGGCCCCCTTCGCCTCGCCGAGCGAGTTGAACAGAACCGCCGCCATGCCGCACTTGCCGTTGTCTTCGTGGCCCTCCATCCACGGGGAGTGGTCGCCATACGGGATCGCCCCCTTGCCGGTGTAGAAGCGCAACAGCTTGGCGCTCTGTTCGATGGCCGTGGCCACCTCGGCGTCCTTCACACCCGCCTCACGCGCGAGCACCAGCCCAATGGTCAGCACCAGTCCGGGAGAATTCATCATCCCATACCCGCCCAGTCGCCCGTCCGGAATCGCGAACCCGTGCCCCCAAGAGCCGACCGCACTCTGCCCCTTGGCGGCGGCCAGTGTGAGCCGCTTCAGGCCCGGCAGCACCGACTCGTCCCCGGTCGCCAGGACGTACTCCGAGAGGAATAGCATGCAGTAGCCGTAGTACCACGTTTGCATGCTCTAGGCAGAGAA
>JANNQE010000895.1:0-3130 GCA_031441625.1 Planctomycetia bacterium | reverse complement strand
TTGCATGGGTGGCGAATCGGGGAAAGGTTCGGGTGGTCGGTGTCCACGCATCGTGTCAGTGGTGTCGCATCGGCCGGTCGCAAGCTCCCGGCGACGACAAACCAGTTTGTCGTCGCCGGGAGCTTGCGACCGCGACTGACCCGTCATCACGACTTTCACATCAGTCGGAGCCGCGCGTCGCCCTTCAGTTGCGTGACTCGCCTCTCGCCCGCCCCTTGCCGGCGTCCTACCATACTCCCGACACCGGACGCAGAGACCGCACCGCCATGACGACCCCCGCCATCGAGGTGTCCGACCTGTCCAAGTTCTACGGCCCGGTGGCGGCGGTCGATCACATCTCCTTCGCCGTCAAGCCGGGCGAGCTGGTCGGCTTCCTCGGGCTGAACGGGGCCGGCAAGACGACCACCCTCCGCATCCTGACCACCTTCATGCCGGCCAGCAGCGGCACCGCCCGCGTCGCCGGGTTCGACGTGATGTACCAGAGCATGGAGGTGCGGCAGCACCTGGGCTACCTGCCCGAGAGCGTGCCCCTGTACGGCGAGATGCGGGTGGAGGAGTACTTGGTCGCGCGGGCGAAATTGAAGCAGGTGGACCGCACCGTCCGCGCCGCCCGCATCGACCACTGCCTGGCCAAGTGCCGCATCAAGGAGGTGCGGCGGCGGCTGATCGGCACGCTCAGCAAGGGCTACCGCCAGCGGGTCGGGCTGGCCGACACCCTCCTCGCCGACCCGGCCGTGCTGCTGCTCGACGAGCCGCTCTCCGGCCTCGACCCGGTGCAGCAACAAGAGACGCTGAACACCATCAAGGAGCTGAGCGGGCAGCACACCATCCTGTTCAGCAGCCACCAGCTTTCGGACGTGGAGAAGATCTGCGACCGGGTGGTCATCATCCACCGCGGCAAGATCGGGTTCGACAACCAGTTGACGGCGTTCGACGCCGGGCTGATGACGGTGACGGTCGAGGTGAGGGCGAACGCCGACGACGCGGTGAAGGCGTTCGCGGCCGTGCCGGGGGTGGACCGGGCGGCGGCCGGCGAGGCGGGCGACGGGTGGGTGGCGGTGAGCGTGGAGAGCCAGCCGAGCAAGGACGTGCGGGAGGCGGTCGCCCGCAAGGCGTTCGAGAAGGGGTGGGGGGTGCGGCGGCTGGTGCGGAAGCAGGAGCGGCTGGAAGACACGTTCATGCGGGTGGCGTACCAGCGGGGCTGAGTGGGCTTGTTCACCCAGGGCTTCCGCCCTGGGCTACGTCCGGCGGTCCCTTCGGGACGCAAAGCAGTGAAACCACCCCCGCCGCGGAGCGGCCGTCGGATGTAGCCCAGGGCGGAAGCCCTGGGTGGCTGTGTGAATCGGGAACCCGCCCTGAAGGGGCCGGCGAGGAGAACGGATGAGCACGCTGGAACAGGCCCCGTCCGAAACCCGGACCGAGACGCCGACCGCCACCCGCTACCTGATGGGGTTCGGCGGGCTGTTCCTCACCACCCTGGGGGTGGCGTCGGTCGTCGCCGCCGGCTACGGCCGCGGGCTGCTGCCGGCCGAGTGGGGCTACCTGTGCGCCGCCATTGGCACCACGCTCTTGCTGTTCCACGCCTTCCGTGACGGCGACCTGGAAATCCGCCGGGCGTACGGGATGGGCGGCGGGCTGCTGCTCCTGCTGGCCGTCGGCGTGGGCGTGTTCCCGGCCAAGCCGGACGCCTCGGACGTGGGCGTGGCCGGGCAATTGCTGTTGCCGTGGGGGGCGCTCGCCGGGCTGGTGGCCCTGCTGTTCATCGTGGCGTTCGCCCGCCACGAGACCGAAGACCCGTACCGCACGTGGGCGCGGGTGGCGCTGCTCGGCACCGGCGGGCTGCTGGCGGCGGCCAGCGTGTTCGTCGGCATCGCGTTCCCCGACCTGATGGCCGGGCCGGGGGCGGTGCTCGGCATCCTCGGGCTGGCGTACCTGTGCGGCTACTTCACGGTGGCCGACCCGAGCGACGAGTTGGCGTACCGGGCGGGCGTCGGGTTGGGCGCGGTCGGCGGGTTCGCCCTGCTGTACGCCCTGTTCCGCGCCATCGCCCCGCAGGTGCTGCACGACGGGCCGGCGGTGCTGCGGAACGCCAACCAGACGGTCAGCGAGTGGGCGGTGGTCGGGCGGGTGCTGCTCGTCCTGCTCGGCCTGAGCGGGCTGGCGGCCCTGTGGGCGAAGGGGTGGCCGCTGCTGGTGCGGGCGGCGGTGGCCGGGGCCGGGGTGCTGTTCGCCACCCTGTTCGTCGTCGCCTCGTTCGCCGCCCCGGTGGTGCAGCCGCCCGAGCCGTACCTGGTGCCCGGCGGCCTGCTCCTGGGCGGGCTGGGGCTGGCGTTCGCGGCCGGGGCGGTGGCCGTCACCGTGGACGCGCCGGTGGTGGTGCTGTTCCGCCGCGAGCTGGCCGCCTTCTTCTACTCGCCCATCGCCTACGTGGTGCTGATCGGCCTGGCGTTCGTCAGTTGGGGGACGCACTGGCTGTTCCTCAACTCCCTGTCCGTGTTCGCCGACGGGCAGGTGCCGCCGGTGCCGGAGCCGATCCTGCGGATGCACCTGGGCCTGTCCATCTTCGCCGCCCTGGTCGCCCCGGTGCAGGTGGCCGTCCTCACCATGCGGAGCTTCAGCGAGGAGAAGCGCTCGGGCACCCTGGAGGTGCTGCTCACCGCCCCCGTCACCGACTGGGCGGTGGTGGTCAGCAAGTTCGCCGCCTCGCTGGTCATGTTCCTCCTCTGCTGGGCACCGGCGTGCGGGTACCTGGTCGTCCTGCGGTACGCGGGCGGGGCCGCCTTCGACTACCGCCCGCTCCTCAGCTACTTCCTGGCGGTGGCCGCGTGCGGGGTGTCGTTCGTCGCCTTCGGGGTGTTCGTCAGCAGCCTGACGCGGAACCAGATCATGGCGGCGGTCGTCACCTTCGCCGTCCTGTTCGCCATGTTCCTCACCTTCTTCCGCGGCAACCTGAACCTGCCCGACGAGTGGGCGGACATCCTGGCGCGAGTGGACTACACGACCCTGTGGGCGAACGCCCTGACGGGCAAGCTGCCGGTGCCCGAGACGTGCATCCAGTTGTCGCTGGGCGTGTTCTGGCTGTTCCTCACGGCCAAGGTGCTGGAAGCCCGCCGGTGGGGGTAAACGCCGG
>JANNQE010000894.1:0-7257 GCA_031441625.1 Planctomycetia bacterium | reverse complement strand
GCCCCCCCGGTTACACCCCCGTGGCTATGGGCTGTCGCCCCTTCGGGGCTTTAAGCGAACAACGCCCCGAAGGGGCGACAGCCAATAGCCAAGGGTGCAAACCCTGGGTCCTCAACCCGTTCGGAGCCAGCCATGCCCGCGCCGTTTGCCGTCGCCAGCCTCCGCGACTTCTACGCCTTCGAGCAGCATGTGAAGACGTGCCGCGCCCACCGAGGGCTGGGCATGGTACCTCAGTGGTACGAGGTGCCCGTCTTCTACTTCTCGAACCCGGTCGCGGTCATCGGCGACGGCGATCCGGTGTTCGCCCCGGCCGGCAGCGCGGCCCTCGACTACGAACTGGAACTGGCCGCGGTGGTCGGCAAACCGGCGCGGAACCTGACCACCGATGATTCGGCGCTCGACTGCCTCGCCGGGTTCACTGTGATGAACGACTGGTCGGCCCGCGACATTCAGCGGGCGGAGATGGCCGTCGGGCTGGGGCCGAGTAAGAGCAAGGACTTCGCCACGACCCTCGGCCCGCGAGTCGTTCCGCTGACGGAGCTGCGCGACTGCTACCGCGACGGCCGACTGCACCTCACGATGACGGCCACCGTGAACGGCAAGGAGTACAGCCGCGGGGACGCCGGCGGCATGTACTGGACGTGGCCGCAGATCCTGGCCCACGCCAGCCGGGATGCCGACCTGCGACCGGGCGACGTGATCGGCAGCGGCACCGTCGGCAGCGGGTGCATCCTGGAACTGACACCCGAGGCGGTCGGCGGGTGGTTGCAACCGGGCGACGTGGTGGAACTGCACGTCGAGCGGATCGGCGTCCTGCGAACGCCGATCACCGCCCGCCCGAACTGAGTTACTCCGTTACAGCACTTTCAACATCGCCTCGACGCTCGGCCGGCGGCTCGGGTCGCCGGAGCGGAACGACCACAGCACCTTCCCCTGCTGGTCGAGCAGGAAGTTGCCGCCGAGCTGGGTCACGTCTTCGCTCAGGTACGGCATCCGCGGGACGGTGCCGGTCACGATCCGCACCAGATACCCCCAAAGCACCCACGGGAAGAGGAAGGTGAACCACCAGACCCGTTCCAGGCCGAACGCCTTGTACGCGACTCGGTCGGGGTCGCCGAGAACCGGGAACGGGAAGCCGTTCCGCTTCTCGAAGTGGGCGAGCACCTGCGGCTTGCCCTGCGAGATGACGACCACGTCGCAGTTCGCGGCCTTGAACTTGTCCGCCGCTTTCGCCACCTGAACCAGGTGACTGAAGCAGATCACTCAGTTCAGGTGCCGGGTGAAGATGACCATCGTCTTCGGCGTCGTCAGGTAGGCCGAAAGTGTGGTGGTGGTGCCGTCGGAGCGGAGGAGCGGGAGGTCGAGCGTGTTCATGCCCCATTTATAGGGTGGTCCGCCCTCGCCGAGGGCAGGTTCCGAACCGGCTCTCGGCGAGAGCCGGCCACCCTACAAGAGAATCTCTTTCGCCACGGTCCCGCCGGTGATGGTCAGCCGCTCGTCGCGGCCGTTGGTGCGGTACGTCAGCTTCTCGTGGTCGTAGCCGAGCAGGTGCAGGATCGTGGCGTGCAGGTCGTGGACGTGGGTCTCGCCTTCGGTCGTCCGCAGGCCGAACTCGTCGGTGCTGCCGTGGACGTACCCGCCCTTCACCCCGACGCCGGCGAACACGGTGGTGAACCCGAACGGGTTGTGGTCGCGGCCGTTCACGCCTTCGGTCATCGGCGTGCGGCCGAACTCGCCGCCCCAGATCACGAGCGTGGAGTCGAGCAGCCCGCGTTGCTTCAAGTCGGCGATCAGCGCCGCACTCGGCTGGTCGGCCCGCAGGCACAGCTTGGAGTGGTTGCCTTCCAAATCCGAATGCGCGTCCCACGCGCTACCGGCCCCGCAGTACACCTGCACGAACCGCACCCCGCGTTCCACCAGCCGGCGGGCGAGCAGGCAGCGGTGGCCGAAGTCGGCCGTCTCCTTCCTGTTCAGCCCGTAGGCCTCCTTCGTCTTCTCGTCCTCCTTGCTCAGGTCCACCACACCCGGCGCTTCGGCCTGCATCTTGAAGGCGAGTTCATACGCTGCCTGCCGTGCGTCCAGTTCCGCATCGCCCGGGCGTTCGCGCTTGTGGATGTCGTTCAGTTTGCCGATCAGGTCGAGCTTCGCCTTCTGCCGCACGTCGCCCACCTCTTTCGGGGTGGCGAGGTTCAGCACCGGGCTGTCGCCGGGGCGGAAGAGCGTGCCTTGGTGGGTCGGCGGCATGAACCCGGTGCCCCAGTTCTTCGGCCCGCCGACCACCTCCCCGCCGTCGGTCAGCACCACGAACCCCGGCAGGTTCTGGTTCTCCGACCCCAGCCCGTACACGGCCCAACTGCCCAAACTGGCCCGCCCCGCCAGGATGCTGCCGGTGTTCATCTGGCACACCGACCCGACGTGGTTGAGCCCGTCCGCCTTGCACGCCCGCAGCACGCACATCTCATCGGCCTGCGTCGCCATGTGCGGCAGCCAGTCGGAGATGTCGAGACCGCCCTTGCCGTGCTTGGTGAACTTCCGCTTGCTGGCAAGCAGCTTGTTCCCGCCGGTGCCCATCGGGGTGATGACCTTGCCGAAGCTGGGCGGCAGCGGGTTGCCGTGCTGCTTGGTGAGTTCCGGTTTCGGGTCGAACAAGTCCACGTGACTCGGCCCGCCCTCCATGAACAGGAAGATGACGGCCTTCGCCTTCGCCACGTGATGCGGCTTGACGAGTCCGAGTGTCGGCTTGCCGTCCGCGCCTTGCAGCATGGACGCGAACGCGAGCGCCCCGAACCCGCCGCCGGCGGCGGTGAGGAACTGGCGTCGGGAGTCGAATCGCGGCACGTGCGGGGTCATGGGGTCTCCTCGTCGCCGACGATCTCTCTGGAATAGTATCGCCACACGAACCGGCCGACCGCAAGCCCGCACAGGAAGCCAAACCCGCCACCGGCACAGGCCACCCCCAAATACTCTTTCGACGGGGGCCAGCCCAGCATCAACATTACGAACCCGGCGGACGCGAACCCACTGACGCAGAGAACCGCCGTCAACCAACTGATAAAGTTCCCCCGCCTCGTCCTGTTGTGGAGGTGGCGAATGAACCACCCGATGATTGCAACCGCAAGTGTGAACGCGCCGTGAATGAACAGGTGATCGGCTCTCACGGCAGCAGGTCCGCAACACGGATGACGGCGTTCGGCATCGCCGTCGGTGACACGGTGTCGGCCGGGGTTAGCGTTAGCGTGGTGGCGTACCGATGCCCGCGGGGGGCGGCTGCGTCTGCGATGGGATCGCGGTACACGAGCAGCCGCGGGTCGTTCACGTCGATCACCCAATACTCGGGCACCCCCGCCGCGGCGTAGATGTGAACCTTCGCCCCGGTGTCCATCGCCAGCGACGTGTCCGACACCTCCACGATCAGCACGGCCGTTCGCGGGGTTTGAACCAAATCCCGTGGAGAACCGATCACCACGGCGAGGTCGGGTCCGGGGTTCGTGTCCAACCCGGTCACGAACCCGGTCTGGATTCGAACCACGAATCCCGGCCGAAACAAATCCTTGAGCACGTAGTCGGTGAGTGAGACGGCCATGTCGTGTGGCGGGTTCGGGTGGGGCATGTGGATGAACTCGCCGTCGATCAGGATGACGAACTGATCCTGGAAGTAGCCCGCGTCGGTCAACTCCCGGAAGTCGTCGTTCGTCCAGCGGTACGGCCGCGGGGCGACGGGGGGCGACAGCCGCGGCCGTGCGACCGGCGGGGTCAGGAGTGCGGTCATTGGGTGTTCTCCGATAGGGTGGCCCGCTCTCGCCGAGAGCGGGTTCGATTCCGACTCTCGGCGAGAGTCGGCCACCCTACGATTTCGGCAGCGGCGGGGGGACGCTCTTGAACTGGTCGTGCAACTCGGCCACCTGCTCGGCGGCGGTCCAGTTGGCCATGCCCGGCTTCCACACCAGACTGGTGCGGGTGATCTCGCCGCCCTGGATCTTCTTGGCGATGGTCGGCACGTCGAACGGCCCGGCCTGTGTGCCGTTGATCGCCACGTGGAACGTGACCGCCAGCGGCACCGGCGGCGGCAGAGGCTGGCTCGTCACCGGGTTCGCCGCAGCGGCCCCCGCGAACGCCGCCCCCATCTGATTGCCAATCGCCGCACCCGCCCCGAACCCGACGCCCATGCCGGCCATGCCGCCGGAGTTCTTCGCCGCGTCACGGATCGCTTCGGCGCTCTGAAACTTCGCGTACTGGTCGAGGTTGCCGAGTACGCCCATCTGCGTCCGCTTGTCGAGCGCCGCCTCCACCTCCGGCGGCAGGCTGACGTTCTCGACGAAGAACTGCGTGAGGGCGATTCCCATCTTGGCCAGTTCGGGCGCGATGCGGTCTTGTGCCAGCCGGCTCACCCGCTCGTAGTTGCCGACCAGATCGAGGATGGGAATCTGCTGGGCGGCCATCGTGTCCACGAACCGCGACACGATGGCGTTGCGGAACTGGTTGGTGATCTCGAACGTCTCGAACATGGGGTCGGTAGCCACCACCTCACGGATGAACGTGGCCGGGTCGATCACCTTGAATGCGTAGGTGCCGAACGCCCGCACCCGCACCGGGCCGAACTCCGGGTCGCGCATCATCACCGGGTTCTGCGTGCCCCACTTCTGGTCGGTCCACTGGCGGGTCGAGACGAAGTACACCTCGCACTTGAACGGCGACTCGAACCCGTACTTCCACCCGAGAATCTTCGACAGGACGGGCATGTTGTTCGTGTCGAGGGTGTACATGCCCGGCGTCTTCACGTCGGCGAGCTGCCCCTCCTTCACGAACGCGGCCGACTGCCCCTCGCGGACGATCAGCTTGGCCCCGTTCTTGATCTCGTTGTCCGACCGCGGGAAGCGGTACGCCAGGATCTCGTTCTGGCTCGGCTCGGTCCACTCGATGATGTCGACGAATTCGCGGGTGAGCTTGTCCCACAGACTCATGGCGATGCCCTCGGGGGAGTGATGGAGGCGGGTGAGGGGTATTGTCGGAGCGGAGGGCGGAGGGCGGCAACCGAAATCGGGTTGCAGTCACACGCAGTGAGTGGCGGTCTAGAATAGTGTTGGCACCAATTCAGCTCACCCGCTTACCCGACCTCGCCAACAAACGCAGTGACTCGTGACGGCCGCTTCGCAAGCAACGCGGCGACGTAGGGCACTTGGACGAACTGCTGAAACGCGGCCTCCAACCCATCCAGCCCGTCGAACTCGATGTTCGAGGATGGCTCGTCACCCGAAGGTGGGTCGAAGTATGCGAAAACCCGCAAGGCCGTGTCGCCGTCACCTTGTGCAGACTTCAGTTGACGGGAAAGACAGAGGCACTGGTACTCGGTGGATTCCCAAGTGAAGTTGGTGACGCGGATGTCAGTAAAACCGTGCAGCCGGTGGGGAGTCATGATAGCCCATTCCAGCATCACACTGTCCTCTGCACCCTCTACCCGGATATCTCGGTGGAAACGTGCGAAAGCCGCGAACAACTCCATACTGACGGAGGGTGGATTTTCGATGTAGGGCGTCATCGCCTCACCGAACAGCTTCACAGCCTCTCGCTCACTGACTGTTGGCATCGACGCTCTCCATCACGCTGGACGCTAGCTCATCACGGCTCAAATCACTTCGATCATGGACGCTGTCAGCCAGAAGTGCTGGTGAACAGGATTCCTTCGACGGCGAGGAACGCGAGCGCGTCCTCGGGAACCAACATGTCGCCGTTGGCCCAACTCTTGAAGTTGAAACGGCCGGCGAGCTTGGCAAGGGCCGACCGCTTGGCGTCGGTGTCGGGAAAGCGGTTGAGGATCATGGTGATATTGTTGCGTCGCGGTGATGCCGCGCCAAGCCCTTCAGCCTTCACCCCGCGGTGCCGGGGGCGAGGAACCGCCGGATTTCGAGTTCCGTGAGCGGCACCGCGAACCGCCCGCCGAGCAGGTAGTCGCCGGTGTCCGCTTGCTTGACGTGAACGACGTGTAGAGTGAGTGGCAGCACGCTCCCGCTCTCGGTGGTCAACTCGGCGGCCAGCACCGTGCCGGCCGGCGGCGGGTCGGCGATCATCATGCTGATGCCGGTGCTCGAGATGTTCCACACGAGGGCCACCTGGTTCCGCTCGCGGAAGCGGCAGATGGTGCCGACGGTCGGGCGGAACCGCGGGGCGATGCGGCGCTCGTCGGCGGGCGAGATGGTGTACGACATGTCGGCCTCACGGGGGCATGGGGGCCATCGGCTACCTTACTGGCCGCGGCTTGCATCGACCGCCCGCCCCGCGTACCTTCAACCCACCCGCCCCTCTCGGAGTCCACCCCGTGGTCCGTCCCCTCGCGGCTCTCGCACTGCTCGGTGTCGCCATGCTGTCGTCTGCCGCCGATCCCGCGGAACTGAAACTGACCCTCCGGTCACGGTCGTCTCCCGTGGGCGAGCCGGCCGTCGCCCCCACCGAGAAGGCAGTGAAGTGGGAGCCGAAGGCGACGGCGGTCATCGTGTGCGACATGTGGGACCACCACTGGTGCAAGTCGGCCGAGGCCCGCGTGGGCGAACTCGGCGGGCCGTTGAACGACATGCTGAAGGCGGCCCGCAAGCAGGGCGTGTTCGTCATCCACGCGCCGAGCACCTGCACCAGCTTCTACAAGGACACGCCGCAGCGGAAACGGGCGACCGACGCCCCGGCCGCCAAAGCCCCCATCGAACTGGTGAAGAGCGAGCGGTGGGGCACGGCGTGGCACTGGACGGATGCGAAGCGGGAGGGCGTGCTGCCCATCGACGACTCGGACATGGGGTGCGACTGCAAGACGAAGTGCGAGATCCGCGGGCCGTGGACGCGACAGATTGCGGCCATTGAAATCGCCGACGCGGATGCGATCACCGACGACGGGCAAGAGACGTGGAACCTGCTGGCGGAGCGGAAGATCGAGAACGTCATCCTGTGCGGGGTTCACCTGAACATGTGCGTACTCGGCCGGCCGTTCGCCATCCGCCAGATGGTGAAACTCGGCAAGAACGTCGCCCTGATGCGGGACATGACCGACACCATGTACGACCCGAACCGGCCGGGGGCGAAGAGCCACTTCGAGGGCACCGACAAGGTGGTCGAACACGTCGAACGCTACTGGTGCCCGAGCTTCACGAGCACCGACGTGACCGGAAAGCCGGCATTCAAGTTCAAGGGCGACAGCCGGAAATTGGGTGGCCGGCTCGCGCCGAGAGCCGGGATCAGACCCGCCCTCGGCGAGGGCGGACCACCCTACAAGAA
>JANNQE010000893.1:0-3572 GCA_031441625.1 Planctomycetia bacterium | reverse complement strand
CCCCCCCCCCTCCCCCCCCCCCCCCACCTTTGGGTTTCACGCCCGGTGGTCATGCGGCCCGCCCCCCCCGCCCGCGTTATCCCCCCCCCCCCCCGCGGCGCGCGCGCACCACTCACCCACCCCTTGATCTTCCCGGCGGCGCGCTTCACCGTGCCCCAGTCGAGCCGCGGCGGGCGGGTGCCGATGGTGTTCACCCACACCACCTGTCGGTGCGGCAGCATGTGCTTCACGAGGTGCTGGCAACTCGACGGGTGCCGGCCCCAGTCGTCGGCGAACACCACCCACGGCGGCAAAGGGGAAGTCATGGGGGAAGCGTAGGACAAACCATCAAAAGAAGTGGGGCGCGAGATTCGGCGCGGGGGACTCGCATACCCCGCGCTAGTCTCGCGCCCGTGATCGAAAGGGAGCGGGGGTTTCCCCCCGCCTGAGGTCCGGGACTCGCATACCGGGCCTCGGCGGTCAGTGAGAGCAGCCGCGATGCCGAGCCGGGTGAGATCCGAGTGAATCCGCCAAAGTCCCACAGTTTTCCAGTGGTTTCCGTCGCGCCGCACCCGCCGATTCCGGCCGACCACTTTCGCCGCGGTCGCACTTTTCATGCGCGGTGTTGCGTTCCACACTGCGAGGTGTCGTATTTTGCCACGCCTGTCGGGATGGCTTCGCCGCCGACTTCGTGCGCTGGGTGACGCAACTCCCACACCGGAAGAATGGCGATCCGTGCAAGTCACCGCTGACCGAGAAACCGCTGCGCCTCGGCAAACCGATCAGGTTGGCAGTCAGCCACGCAAGCCCCCGACGCATCAAGCAAAAGTGCTGAGCGGGCCAAACGGCGACATCACCAAACGACCGCCGCTTGACTCCGGACCCCGGCGAGCGACAATACGGCGTTCCGCGTCCCCGCCCGGAGGCGACATGACGGTCCCGCGTTCCGCCCGCCCGCCCCGCGAATGGCTCCTGTTACTCATCGCGCTCGTCGTCGTCGGGCTGATCGTCGTCCCCTCCTGGATGTTCACCCACACGGTCGAAGAGCAGCGTCAGGCTCTGGAAAAATGGGACGCGAAGCGGGTGGCGCACCTGCTGCTCGGCTTCCCGCAAATCGCCTGCTACCTGTGTTGCGCGTGGGCCGGGCTGATCCTGGTGCGGCGGTATATGGAAGTGCAGCGGCAGCGCGGGGCGTTCGGCTACGAACTGCTGCCGACCGACGAGGGCGCTCGCATATTGCCCGAAGACGCCCGCCCGCTCTCCCGCAAGGTGGATCAGACCATCGCCCGCCGCGGGCCGAGCATCCTGGCCAACATGATCCGCCTGGGGCTGAACAAGTACGCCATTAGTAAGAGCGGGCCGGACGTGGCCGAGGTGGTCCGCACGCAGGCCGAAGTGGAGCAGGGCCGGCAAGTCGCCTCCATGAACACGGTCAACTACCTGGCGTGGGCCATCCCGGCCATCGGCTTTCTGGGCACGGTGCTGGGGCTGGCCGAAGCGCTCATTGCCCCGGCCAAGCCGCCCGCACAAGAGAACCAGTCGGCCGAGGAGATGCTGGCGGCGTACACCAAGCAAACGGATGCTTACCTGAGCCAAGTGACCGGGCACCTGGGCAGCGCGTTCGACTGCACGTTCGTCGCGCTCGCCCTCAGTCTGGTCCTCATGTACCTGCTGCACGCGGTTCAAAAGGCCGAGGAAACGCTCGTCATCGACTGCCAGAACTACTGCCAGGAGCACCTGCTGTTGCGGCTGTACGACCCGCAGCCGGAGGCGACGGGCGGGTAGCGGGTGTAAAGCGAACCCAGGGCTTCCGCCCTGGGCTACAACCGGCGGTCCCTTCGGGACGCAAGGCCCCCCTGTTTTCCGCCCCGAAGGGGCCGGCGGACGTAGCCCAGGGCGGAAGCCCTGGGTGTGAGAGCGGACCCATGTTCGGCCTCGGCCAGAAGAAGGCGACCGCCGCGACCGCCGAGCGCACCCGGCTGGTGGGCGTCGATCTGTCGGCCACCCGCATCCGGGCGGTGGCCGCCGGCGTCGGGTCGGTACGACCACTTCACCTCGACGACCCGAACGAAGACCTGCCGCTGTGCGTGTCACTCGACTGCCGGCCGGCGCAGATCGGACACGCCGCCCTCGCCCGCGTTCGCATCCTCCCCCACGCCGTGTGTGCTAACTTCCTGTCACTGGTCGGCACGGTGAACGAGTGGCGAGGCGAGCGGCTGACACTTTCGGCCGACATCGCACTCGAAGAGTGCCTGAAGGCGGTTCGCCCGGCCGTCGAAGCCGAGACCGACGCCGCCGGGCTGGTGCTGCCGAGCTACCTGAACATCCGCCAGGTGCGGACGACGCTCGAACTGGCCGCGTCCGCCCGCTGGCCGCTCCGCGGGTCGGCTATGACCCCGCTCGCCATCGCCAGCCACCGCGCCGCCGGCATGACCGCCGCCGTCCGCGGGGTCGATCCGACCGTACTGATTATCGACGCCGACGATCACGCCGTGTCCGCCGCCCTCATCGCCATCGGCACGGATGAGGTGAAGTTGCTCGCGTCCACCGCCGTTCCGAAGACCGGCGTGAAGCTGTGGAAGGACCGGCTGATCGACGGCCTGTCGGATCGGTGCGTGCGGGTCTGCCGCCGCGACCCGCGGGACTCCGCCGCCGCCGAACAAGACCTGTACTTGCACCTGGACGACGCCCTCGATTCCGCACGGGTCGGCCGGCGGGTGACGCTCGGCGTTCGCTCCGAGAAGTGGTATCAAGACCTGACGGTGGCACCCGACGAGTTCGAAGGCATCTGCGAGCCGGTCAACCGCGTGGCCATCGACGGGCTGAAGCAGTTCCTGTTCTCGGCCCCCGTCACGGTGCCCCCGCGGGCCGTCTGGCTGACCTTCGCGGCCGGCCGGTTGCCGGGGTTGGCGTCGAAGATTTACAAGCACTCGCCGGAGCAGACGCAGGTGAGCCTGCTGCCGGCGAACGCCGCCGCCGAGGCCGCCGCCGCACTGGTGCCCCGCTGGCTGACCGGCCACCTGCCGCGGACGCACCTGGACGCCAGCATCCCGCACGCCCGCCGGATGGACGTGGGGCGGGATGTGGGCACGAAGGCGCTGCCCGGATGAGTTAGGGTGGGGCGCTCTCACCGAGAGCGACATGCGCGCGTTCCTCGGCCTCGCGCACGACGGCGGCGCTGACCTCAACAACACGACCTGGCTCGGCCAGATCACGGCGAACGCTGCCTGGATGGCGCAAAACGCGCCCGCCTTTCTCGCGGACAAGGCGCGCGTCGGTGAGCTGACGGTCGAGATCAACGACGTCAAGCAGAAGTACATCGACGAACAGCTGCCGAAGCTCGACCTCACGCGCTACCGCCGCGAGCCCGCGGACGCGAAGCCCGACGTCCACCTCGTCGGTTCGAAGGCGACGTTCGTGAAGACCGCGGACACCCACGAGTCCGAGTTCAACTTCGGCGCGCCGCTCAAGCAGGTCTCGCTCGGAGCGAACAACAAGGAGATCTCCACGAGCGTGTTCGTGCGCCCCGAGAACGAGCAATACAACCGCGCCTGGAGCGACCCCGCCGGCCAGCGCGGCCGCCAGGTGAACGC
>JANNQE010000892.1:0-4128 GCA_031441625.1 Planctomycetia bacterium | reverse complement strand
CGCCCGCCCCGCCGATGGCGTGACCTGAGTCGGTGCCGCCGGCCGGGCGGAACCGTGGACGTGTGCCGCCCGGCAGGCGGCACCTACTCACACCACGCCGGCCGTCAGGCGTTCCAACACCGACTTGGCCGACCCGCTGTCCAGCGACGACTCGGCCACGAGCACGCCGTCGTGCAGGTTCTGCACCACTCCGGCCGCCACGAGTGCCGCCGCCGCGTTCGCCAGCACGATCCGCCGCGCCGGGCCGTGTTCGCCGTCGAGTACCCGTCGGATGACCGCCGCACTCGCTTCCGCGTCCGCCGCCCGGATGTCGTCGAGCGACACCGCCTCCAGCCCGAAGTCCTCGCGGTCCCACTCGTCCGAGTAGAACTGGTCGCCCTCGACGATCCGCACCATCGTCGGCGCGGCCAGTGTCACCTCGTCCAGCCCGTCGAACCCGCACACCAGGATCGCGCGCCGCGTGCCCAGTTCGGCCAGCGCCGCCGCCAGCACGTCGAGCAGGTCGGGGTTGCCCACGCCGATCAGTTGGAAGTCGGCGCTCGCCGGGTTAACCAGCGGGCCGAGCAGGTTGAACACCGTCCGCACGGCCAGCTTCCGCCGCAGGTTCGACACGTTCGCCATGCCCTGATGGAACTGCGGGGCGTAGCAGAAGGCGAACCCGATGCGGTCGAGGCAGCGTTGCGCCCAGCCGGGGCCGTTCTCGATGGGCACGCCGAGCGCCCGCAGCACGTCCGCGCTCCCGGACCGACTGCTCACGGCCCGGTTGCCGTGTTTCACCACCGGCACGCCGGCCCCGGCCACCACCAGCGCCGCCGCGGTGGAAATGTTGAACGTGCCGGAGTCGTCGCCGCCGGTGCCGCACGTGTCCAGCACCGGCCCGCTGACCGGCACGAGGCGGATCATCTGCTCCCGCAACCCGCGGGCGGCGGCGGCGATCTCGGCCGGTGACTCGCCCTTCATCCGCAGGGCGGTAACGAACGCGGTGGCGAGCACGTCATCCACGCGGCCGTGCAGCAGGTCGCGGAAGGCGGTGGCGGCGAGACCGGACGGCAGGTCGTCGTGGGCGAACAGCGCGGACATGGCCGGGTCGAACCACGGCGGGCGGGGCTGGTCCACGGGGAGATTCTCACGGGCGGGCGGTGGGGTGAAAATACGGAAGTGGCGGGGGCGGGGCAGGGCACGACGGCGGAATCTGCACGCCGAGCGGGGCGGTGTGCGAAATCCGGGAGGTTTTTCGGGGAATGGCGTTGGCATCTGTACGCTTGTCGTCTATATTTCGTTTCACAGTGGACAAGTGTAGCCACGCCGCCCCTTCGCCTCGCGGACCCGCACCATGACCCCCGTCGCCTCGGACCTCGGCGAGAAGAAGCCGCTGACAGAAACCCAACAGCGGATCTTCGACTTCATCCGCGGGTACATCCAGCAGGAGGGCTACCCGCCGGCCATCCGCGACATCGGCAACGCCTTCGACATCAAGTCGCCGAACGGCGTCATGTGCCACCTGCGGGCGCTCCAGAAGAAGGGGTACATCCACCGCGACGAGAAGGTGGAGAACGGCAAGGAGAAGCGGGGCGGGCGGGCGCGGGCGATCACCATTCCGGGCGTGACGAGCGGCGGGTTCAGCCTGCCACTGCTCGGCGTGGTGGCCGCCGGCAAGACGCTCGAAGCGGTCGAGCAGAACGAGCGGCTGGAGATGAAGGACCTGTTCACTCAGGACAACCTGTACGTGCTGAAGGTGCGGGGCACGTCGATGATCGAGAGCCAGATCGCCGACGGGGATTTCGTCATCATCAAGCGGCAGGAGACGGCCGACAACGGCGAGAAGGTGGTGGCGATGGTGGACAAGGCGATGACGCTGAAGAAGTTCTACAAGCGGAAGGACCACGTGCGGCTGGAGCCGTGCAACAGCAGCATGGACCCGATCATCGTGGACACGACCAAAGAGAACGTGTCGGTGCTCGGCGTGCTCGTGGGCGTCATCCGCAAGTGCTGACCGTTCCGAAGTAGAACCGGGACCGGAGTGAGTGGGTGGCCACCACTCCCACCGGTCCCCCCGTCCCCGGATCTACTTCTGTTCCACCCGCGGCCAGAGGGCTTGGTACAACAGGTGATCGGGTCCGGCGAACCGACCGACCTGTTCGGCGAACTCGTCCAGCCGGCCGAGGAACAGCGGCACCCACAGCCGCCACCGCGACACGCGGGTGCGAACGACGAGGTACGGCAACCCCGGGAACCAGAACGACCGCACGGCGGTGATGTCGGCCCACCTCACCGACACCATCTTGCCGAAGGCGTTGGGGCAGACAAGCCCGTCCGCCGACACCTTACACGGCATCGCGTACCAGAGGAGCCACGTCGTCGGGAACAGGATGAGGGTCACGGCGAGCGACGTGGTCACGTATCCGATCAGGTCGTTGAGGGTCGGGAAGGCGAGCGCGAAGTTGGAGGCAGTCAGGTACGCGAGCAGCCAGTACACCGGCGCGAACAGCACCTGCGTGTACACCGCCAGCGCGAGGAACAGCGGCACGAACCGCGCGCGGAAGACGTGAATCTTGGGTGCCGGGGTGGTCGGTGTCACAGTCGGCTCCGCCAGGTGGCCGAGTCGAGCACTTCGCTGATGAACATCTGCTGGGCCACCAAAATCGAGCGGTGGAGTTCTTCGGCGGTCACGCTGCCGGCCGAGTTGGTGACGTTCAGCGTGCCGGTGGCGTCGTTCAGGAACTCCACCTTGTAGCCCATGTGCATCGCTTGGCGGGCGGTGGTGTCGCAGCACACCTGCGTCATGTACCCGCTGATCGTCACCGTATCGATGCCGCGGGCCTTCAGCCACTCGTCCAGGTCGGTGCCGGTGAAACTGCCGGGCAGGTGCTTATCCACCAGATGATCCCGCGGCCGATCCGCCACTGCCGAGTGCAGTTCCCACTCCTTCGACCCCTTGCAGAAGACCGGCGACTTCGGATCGGGCTGGGCGTGGCGGATGACGACCGTCGGCACTTTGGCGGCCTTCGCCGCGTCCATGACCGCGGTGACCTTGTCGAGGTGCCCGACCGGGTGCGTGATCGGCAACGCCCCTGTGAAGTACTCGTTCTGCACGTCGATGACGAGAAGCGCGCGGGGCATGGAAATGGTTCCGGGAGGATGCACTCAGGGTCGCGGATTGAGAGTGCTTTTCAGTTCTGTGAGTCGGTTCAAGTGATCGAATTCAGCCAACACCACCCCGTCTCCCGCGAGCGAACCGTGAACCGTCGAACCGGAGTGTTCGAGCGACAGGCCGAGGTCGGTCGCGTAGCCGACGAACGCCGCCTTCTGGTCTGGGATGGGCAAAGCCGAGATGAGTTGTGTGAACCGGCTACTGAGGGCGATCAGCGGTGGCGGCCCGTGTTCGAAGAATGCGGGTTCGTGGAACACCACCACACCACGTCCACCGTTGAACGGAATCGTGTAGTAGGCGTCGTACCCCAAGAGACCTCGCACGATTGATGCCATCGCATGTGCGGCGTGTTCCGCGATATGTTCACCGAACAGTTCGTCCGCGCTTAAAAGCCCTGACTCGGCGAACACACGGCACCCCGTCACAGAAGCGAGTTGCCTCACCCGTTCAACGAGCGGCACCCCTTCAGTGGGCAGTGGAAGTTGCGGGTTGTCCCACGCCCAAAGCCAAGTGTGATTCCCCTCTGCGTAGCTGCCGAGGTAAGGCGCGATGTAGCGGAGCGTCCCACCCAGAGTGAGTTCGGCGGTGGATACGGTGTGCTGCCAACGACCGTCGTTCGACTGGCTTTCGAGCCAGTCAGCGAACCTGAGTTGGCAGTCAAATGCCATCCCAATGTGCCGATGAAACAGGTCGAAGAGAACAGGTTTCATCGCCACGCCCGCAGGAGTAAGGAGAACGCCTCATACGTTGTACGTGCTGCTGGCGGTGGTGCCGCCGCGGCCGGTCCAGTTGGTGTGGAAGAACTGCCCGGCCGGTTTGTCGGTGCGCTCGTAGGTGCAGGGCCACCGCACTATGAACGGCTGACGGGGTGAGGGTTTACGGCTATCACAGGGGTTCTGGGAGGAACCCCGATGACTCTGCCCCTGGCCGCCGTGTTCGCCGACCTGTCCGACCCGCGGCGGGAGACGGCGAACAAA
>JANNQE010000891.1:0-2280 GCA_031441625.1 Planctomycetia bacterium | reverse complement strand
AGGGGGACCGGCAGCCAAAGGCTATCTCTTCCCCCCCGAAGTCGTCTTCGACGAAGACCGCCTGTTGGCCGTGCTCGGCGACCGCCCGGAGGTGACGCGGTTGAAGGGCGTGTTCCGGTGCGAGCACGGGTGGATTGCCGTGAACCGCACGGGCGACGGGATGAGCGTGAAGGCGACCGCGTACCGGCGGGACAGCCGGGTGGAGGCGTTCGCGGCGGTGCCAGACTGGGACGGGTTCGAGGCGGCCGTGCGGGGGTGCATCCAGTAGCCACCAGCCGGACGCGAGCGAGTCGAGGGTGCGACGCGCTCGCTTCAGGTCGATCGCTTGACCCACGACCCGCCGCGGATTTTTCACCCCGCTACTGGCCTTGTGTCCACCCGCACGTTGCCGTACCTTCCCACACCTCCCCAATGCCCACGATACCAGGGAGGTTCCCGTTCCGGAGGTGGTGTGATGCGTTCGTTCCTGTCGCTGGTGGCGGTGGTGTTGACCGGGTCGGTGTTCGCCCAGGAGATGCCCAAGCCGGGCAAGGAGCACGAGACCCTCAAGAAGCTGGAGGGCACCTGGGACACGACGATGAGCATGGGCGGGAAGGACGAGAAGGGCACGACGGTGTACAAGATAGACCTGGGCGGCTTCTGGCTGAGCAGCACGATGGAGTGCAAGATCGAGGGGTTCGCGTTCACCGGCAAGGGGTTGGACGGGTACTGCCCGGTGAAGAAGAAGTACGTGAGCATCTGGACGGACAGCATGGGGCCGTCGCCGGTGCTGATGGAGGGCACCTACGACGCCGACAAGAAGACGCTCACCATGGCCGGCGAGGGGCCGAGCCAGGATGGGAAAATGGTCAAGTACAAGAGCGTGACCGAGCACACCGACGCCGACGCCATGAAGATGAGCATGTGGATCGGCGACGGCAAGGAGCCGATGTTCACCGTCACCTACAAGCGGAAGAAGTGAGGCGTGCCCGGTGAGCCGCCTGGGTGCGAACCACCCAGGCGGCTCACGCCGCCGGTTCACTTGAGTTCGAGGCAGTACAAGCTCTTGTTGTCCCGAAGGTACACCTTGCCGTCGCTGACCGCCGGGTGCGCCCACGTCTCGCTGCACACCTTCGACGACGCCAACTCCTTGTACTCCTTCTCGTTCGGGTCCAGCAGTTTGATGTTCCCCTTGTCGTCGTGCATGAACAGTTTGCCGTCGCCCGTCTTCACGACGGCCGCGTGGTAGGTGCCCACGTCCTTCTTCTCCCACATCACCTTGCCGCTCTTCGCCTCGACGCACCGCATGATGAGCGTGCCGCCGGGGAACTTGGCCTCGCCGTTCACCATGTACAAGTAATCGCCCACCGCCACCGGGGTGCTGAAGTAGCACGTCAGCTTCTCGTTCGCCCACACCCGTTCGGCCTCGCCGCCCTTCACCCGCACGCCGATGCTGCCCGACTTGACCGACCCGACGACGTACAGGTCGCCCACCTTCACGGGCGTGGTGCTGCTCTCCAACAGGGCGTCCACGAACGGGAACTTCCACAGCTCCTTGCCCGTGTCGGCCGTCAGGCTCCGCACGTGTGCGCCGGTCAGGAAGACCAACTCCGGGAACTTGCCCTCGGCCACGATGGGCGAGGCGTAGCTGGCCCCGTCGTCGGTCGCCTGCCACGCCACCTTACCGCTGTCCTTCTCGAACCCGACGATGCCGGCCCCCTTCCCGCCGACCATCACGACCACGTGCTTGCCCACCACCGTCGGCGAGGTGGCCACGCCGAACACCAGCTTCTTCGGGTCGAACTCTTTGGCCGTGTCCGCCTGCCACTTCTGGTCGCCCGTCTTGGCGTCCCAGGCGGTGAGCAGGCCGGTGCTGCCGAACGTGTACACGCGGTCGCCGTCCACCGTGGGCGTGCTTTGCGGGCCGGCCCCGAACGGGGTGTTGAACTTCGGCCGCTCGTAGCTCTTGGTCCACTTCTCGTCGCCCGTCTTGGCGTCGAACGCGGTGAGCGACTCGGCCTCCTTCTTGGCCACCTTGGCGAACAAGTACACCAGCCCGTTCGCCACCACCGGCGAGCTGTGCGCCTCGCCGACGGGTTTCTTCCACAGTTCCTTCGGCGCGTCCTTCCACGCCGGGATCTTGTCCGGGGTGGAGCTGTCGCGGTTGGGCCCGAGGAACTGCGGCCAATCGGCGGCCGGGGCGACGGAGGCGACGAGGAGCAGCAGGGGGAGTGCGCGAAGCATGGGGGGACTCCTGGGGACAGGCGAACGGCGCGACGTGAGTCCGCCGGTGGGATGAAA
>JANNQE010000890.1:0-2066 GCA_031441625.1 Planctomycetia bacterium | reverse complement strand
GCGTGGCTGACGATCGCCGCGTTCGGTCTGATGTTGGTGGTGCTGCTGGCCGCCCACCCGTTCGCGGGGGACGCGAAAGGAGTGGTCAGCGAACAGAGCCGGAACCGAACTCCACCCAACGACTCGTTAGCCCGACGCGCGAGTTGGAGGCAAGCCGACTCCGGGTCGGGGCAGGTCGTTGGCCCCTCGCTCGCGCGTCGGGCTAACAATCCCGAGGAGGTGTCGCCATGAACCTCCGGGCCATCGGGTGCAACTTCCGCACGGCGACCGTCGATCTGCGGGAGAAGCTGGCGTTCGACGACATCAAGCAGCGGGCCGCCGTGACCGCGCTCGGGGTCAACGGGTGCGAGGTGGTGCTGCTGTCCACCTGCAACCGCGTCGAACTGTACGTCGCCCGGCCGACGGCGGCGAAGCCGTTCGACGCCCCCACCGCCGCCGACTTCCTGTCCGCCGTCCACAACGTGCCGGCCGAACAGATTCGCCCGCTGCTTTACGAGCACGCCGACGACCACGCGGTCCGGCACCTGTCACGGGTGTCGGCGAGTCTCGACAGCCTCATCGTGGGTGAAGGGCAGATCGCCGGTCAGGTGAAGCAGGCGTACGAGCTGGCCCAGTCGCTCGGCGCCACCGGCCCGCTGCTGAACACGCTCTTCCCGCACGCCCTGCGGGTGGCCAAGCGGGTGCGAACCGAAACCGGCATCGCCCGCGGGCATGTGTCCGTGTCCAGCGTGGCGGTCGATTATGTGCGGCAGGTGTTCGACCACTTCCACGACAAGACGGTGCTGGTGATCGGCGCCGGCAAGATGGCCCGGCTGACGCTCAAGCACCTTGAGGAACTGAAGCCGAAGCGAATTCTGGTGACGAACCGCAGCCCGGCGAAGGCGGCGGAGGTGGCGGTCGGGTGCGGCGGGGCGGCCGTGCCGTGGGAGCAGTTGGATGCGGCACTCGCCGAAGCCGACATCGCGCTCAGCACGACCGGGGCGAACGAGCCGATCATGCCGCGGGCGCGGTTCGACAAGCACGTCCGCCCGAAGCGGCAGGCCGGCACGCTGGTGGTGCTGGACATCGCCGTGCCACGAGACTTCGACCCGCTGATTCACGACGGCGAACGGGTGTTCGTGTTCAACATCGACGACCTGACCCGCGTGCGGGAGCAGACGCTCGGCACGCGGCGGAAGCACGTCGCCCCGGCGGAGGCGGTGATCGAGGCGGAGGTGAAGAAGTTCGCCGACGACTGGAAGCGGCGGAAGAGCGGGCCGGTGATCAAGGAGCTGTTCGGCGAGGCGGACAAGCTGCGGGCGGAGGTGCTCGGCCCGCTGATGGGCAAGCTGAACGGCCGGCTGACGCCGGCCGAGAAGGAGCAGATCGAGATCGCCTTCCGCCAGTTCCAGAACAAACTGCTGCACGGCCCGATTGCGGCGCTGAAGGACGCCGCCCCGCACGACCCCGGCGAGACGACGCTACTGGACGCCGTGCGGAAGCTGTTCAACCTGCGGGGGTAGTTCCGGTCCCCCTCTCCCCTGGGGGAGAGGGGTTAGGGGTGAGGGGGAATCGGCCGGCAATTCCACTTTCGGCGTTCTCGCCCGGCATACGTGCAGAATTCGTTCACACACCTGCTGTTCACACAACCTGACCTCGAAGTTCTCCACTCGCAACACGTACCAGCCGCTGTCTCTCAAGTAGTCTGTCCGGACTTGGTCGTACCGTTCGCGGCCCAAGTGTGAGTCGCCATCCAACTCGACAATCAACTTCGCCTCGATGCAGCAGAAGTCGGCGAAGTACGGGCCGACGGGCCGTTGTCGGCGGAATTTGAACCCGCCGAGTCGCCGGTCGCGAACGATTTCCCACAGCCGCGCTTCCGCGAAGGTGTGATCTTCGCGGAGCTGTCGGGCGAATTCGGTGGCGTCGGCGGACACGGGTGGACCTCTCGCAACCCGAAAGACATTCAGCCCGATTCCCCCTCACCCCAAAACCCACACCCCCAGGGCGGAAAGACCGCCATCCCCCGCGACCCACCCGCATAAGCTTACACGCTTGGCCCATCGACGAAGCCGAGCGGGTCGGGC
>JANNQE010000889.1:0-2519 GCA_031441625.1 Planctomycetia bacterium | reverse complement strand
CGTGTCATCGCCGGGAGCTTGCGACCGGGCGACGCCGAGAACCGACCGGGCATCCGATTGCGGTTCTGACTGGTGGGACGCCCCATGACCCCCGACATCGTGGTGGACATCGGCAACAGCCGCATGAAGTGGGGGCGGTGCGACGGCGGCCGGGTGGCGGAGATGGTCAGCCTGCCGCACGACTCGCCGGTGGACTGGAAGCGGCAGGCGGAGCAGTGGGAGTTGAACATCACCACCCGCTGGGCGGTGGCGGGCGTGGTGCCGCGAGAGGTGGACCGCCTCCGCGATTGGCTGGCCGCACGTCGCAACATCCCGGCCGTCGTCACGAACGACCTGTTCGCCGCCGACGGGCCGACCGGCTTCGCCACCAAAGTGGACGAACTGCACCGCATCGGCATCGACCGCCTGCTCACTTCATTCGCGGCGTACCGCCGCCGGCCGTCGTCTCCCGCGGTGGTCATCAACGTCGGCACGGCGATGACGGTGGACTTCGTGCAACGCGACGGCGTCCACGTCGGCGGGGTGATCCTGCCCGGCCCGCACCTCATGGCGAAGTCCCTTCACGACTACACCGCGAAGCTGCCGGTCGTGGGCATCGTCCCGTGGCTGCCGTCCACTTTTGTCGGCCGGAACACCGAACAGGCGATCCAGGTGGGCATCGCCAACGCCGTGTTGAGTGTGGCGTACCAACTGGTCTGGGACTGGGTGAAGCACACCGGCCGTTCGCCGTGGGTGTACGCCACCGGCGGGGATGCCGCTTACTTCCGCGGGTTCCACTTCACCGCCGACGTGGCCGGGTTCGAGATCGACCCGACGCTCACCCTCGACGGCATTCGGCTTGCAGCGGAGTTCGTGTAGACGGCCACCCCCCACTTGCCTTCTTTCCGTCCGCCGGACATAACTAGGCGAAAGGGCCGCCCTTCCCGCTCACCCGCGAGACCTCGCCCATGCCCGGCAAAGAACGCTCGGTGCTCAGCCTCATCCTCGGTGGCGGTAAAGGCAGCCGCCTGTTCCCGCTCACCAAGAGCCGGGCGAAGCCGGCCGTGCCCGTCGCCGGCAAGTACCGACTCATCGACATCCCCATTTCCAACTGCATCAACAGCGGGCTGCGGAACATCTACGTGCTCACGCAGTTCCTCAGCGTGAGTTTGCACCGGCACATTGCGAACGCGTACAAGTTCGACATGTTCGGCAACGGGTTCGTCGAGATCCTGGCCGCCCAACAGGCGAACGAGGATCACATCGGCTGGTATCAGGGGACGGCCGACGCGGTGCGACAAAACCTGTCGTACATCGAGCGGGAGGAGTCGGACGAGATCCTGATCCTGAGCGGGGACCAGTTGTACCGAATGGACTACCGCGCGATGATCGCGACGCACCGCACGAGCGGGGCGGACGTGACCATCGCCGCCATTCCCGTTCACGAGGCGCAGACGGCCGGGTTCGGGCTGATGGTGGTGGACGACGACGGCAAGGTGAAGCGGTTCGTGGAGAAGCCGAAGACGGCCGAGGCCCGCCAGCCGTGCCACGTGGACGGCGCGTGGATCGACGCCAAGGGCATCCCGAGCAACGGGCGGAACTACCTGGCGAACATGGGCATCTACCTGTTCAACACGCCCAAGCTGATCGAGATGCTGAACACGCCGGTGCTCGACACCCTGCACAACCAGATGCGGCCGCCGCACGACTTCGGGCACAACGTGTTCCCGCACTACGTGGGCAAGATCCACATCCAGGCGCACCTGTTCGACGGCTTCTGGGAAGACCTGGGCACCATCAAGAGCTACCACGACGTGAGCATCGAGCTGGGCGGTGCCACACCCCCGTTCGACTTCTTCACCCCCGACGAGGCCATCTACACCCGCATGAGGAACCTGCCGGCCAGCAAGTTCGACGGGGCCACGCTCATCCACAGCCTGGTGAGCGACGGCTGCCGCATCGGGGCGGGCAGCACCATCGACCGCTGCCTGCTCGGCGTGCGGTCCCGCGTCGGGGCCGACTGCCGGCTGAGCGAGACGGTGGTGATCGGGTCGGACGGGTTCGAGACGGCCAACGACCAGGAGGAGAACGCCCGCCTCGGCCGCCCGCCGTGGGGCGTGGGCGACGGCTGCCGCATCGTCCGGGCCATCCTGGACAAAGGGTGCCGCATCGGGAAGGGGTGCAAGCTGGTGAACGAGAAGAAGGTGACGGAGGCGGACGGGCCGAACGGCCAGTGGTACATCCGCGACGGCATCATCTGCGTGCCCCGCAGCGGCGTCATCCCCGACGGCACCGTGATTTGAGGCGAGGCCGCTTGGTAGGTGCCGCCTGCCGGGCGGCACGGCGGCATTTCAGCTATCTCGTCATCGCCATTCTGGCGGCATGGATTACATGGGCTGGTGTGCGATGGACACCCAAGGCGCTATTCGCACTGTTGCCTCTTATCGCAACGATGGCTCTGGCAATGCTGTGGTTCGACAGGAGGCGAGCCAGACTCGCTGCCGCGAATCCGATGGTTGGGGAAGGTGAATGGAATCCTG
>JANNQE010000888.1:0-1650 GCA_031441625.1 Planctomycetia bacterium | reverse complement strand
GTAGGCCACGCCCTCCGGATGCCACGTCTCGAACGTGCCGGGGCCGAACCAGTCGTTCAACCGCACCAGTTGATCTGCCGTCGGCGGGATGTCGAGGAGCAGCTTGAACGCACCCCACTTCCCCAGTCCGGTGTGGGGTAGGCGTCACATTAGTTGGTGGACGGTTGTGTCAAGTCGCCAGGGATCGTCGCCAGAAGGCGGTCCACTGGCTGGGTTCGCTGCGATACAACGCCCGCACGTGGCACACGGCGTGCGCCCCCGCTTCGCTCCACCGCATGCCCGACCCCTTCAGCCGTTGACCCGCCACCGTCTTGCACGCGCTCTCCACCGCCCCACTCCCGATGAACCACCCGTTCGCCTCGTACGTCGGGTAATCCATCCGATCCACCTGGTTCCGCAAGTACCCGAGCACCTCCGCCCGCACCGCCGCCAGGCCACGGGTCGACGGCCACTCCCACCCCTCCAGCACCCCGATCATCGTGTGCCCGCCCTCCTCCCGCAGCACCCGCGTCCACCCCTTCGCCTGCTCCAACGCCGCCCCCTCGTCCCTCGGGTGCAACGCCTTCGCCAACTTCCCCAGGTGTTCCGACGCATGATACAGGTCGAGGATGACCGCCTCCACCCGCGGGAAGTTGGCCCGCACGAACTCCTCCAGTCCCGACCCGCCGTCCGACAACGCCACCCACACCTCGGCGTCGTCCAGCCCGACGGCGGCCCCCTGGCGGCGTAACAGTGGTCCCATCTCGGCCAGCGGGTACAGGCCGCTCACGTACCGAGCCCGCATCGCCACGCCCGGCTTGGGAAGGCCCTCGAACACCCGCTCGCGGTCCGGCGGCGGGTTGAAGGTCATGCCCACCCACGCCATCCGCCCGTCGGCGGCTTCCCCGTGCCGCCCTTGCTGACGCACCCCGGTCGCGTCGATCGCGAGGTACCCCACGGTCCGCCCGGTCGCGTCACGGAACCAGTCCCACGACTGCTTGCCGCCGAAGGTCCGCCCCCGTCGCAGGTGCTCCGCGATCCGCTCGCCGGTCGCCTCCGTCGTCCGTTGCACCGTCGATTCGCCCACCCGCACCCCGGCCGTCTCGTGCAGCAGTTCGGCCCCCTTGCCGAAGCTGTCGGCCACCCCCCCGCACAGGGTGGCCAGCCGCTCGACGGCCGGGGACAGGCGGTGGGCGGTCAGTCCGACCCGCTGGTCCCACGGGCATGACCCTTCGCCGCACACCCCGCAGTAGTAGTAGGCGCGGTGGCAGGTGACCGCCCCGCCGAGCGTCTCGACCGTCTTCGCCCGGTACCCGTGGAACTGGGCGGCTCGTCGGCAGCCGGGGCAGTCGATGGCGGCGGTGGCGTACCCCCTTTTTGGGGGAGGTGTTCGGCGTACGCATCGGCGACCAGGCCGAGGGCGGAATCGCGGAGGGCGAACTCGGTGTCCCCGAAGAGCGTCTCGTCGGTGGTGGCGACGAGACGCCGGGCCATGTCCAGGATGGCGTCGGCCGAGCGGGTGCGGATGCGGGCGGCCAGCTCTTGGGCGCGGGCTTCCAACTCGGGCGGCAGGGGTTCACTCACGGCGGCTCTCCGGGGGCAATTCCCCATCGTCACTCAAGCCCCCGCCGAAGTGAACACTTTTCCCACCAACTTTCGTGACGCTTACCC
>JANNQE010000887.1:0-5910 GCA_031441625.1 Planctomycetia bacterium | reverse complement strand
TGTGACGGCGTACCAGCTGTCCGCCTGCTACTCGTACCCGCAGAAAGTGACCGACGGCACGTTCACCGCCATCGCCCTGGAAGCCGACCACCCGCGGACGGTGGTGTTCGTGGACGAGGCGAAGAAACTGGCCGGCAGCGTCGATTTGAAAGGCGACGAGAAGGACGTGACCTTGAAGCTCCAACCGTGGGGCAAGCTGAGCGGGCGGCTGCTCGACGCCGACGGCAAGCCGCTCGCCGGGGCTAGCGTGAGCGTGTTCGTGAAGAACTCGATGCGGCACATGGCCTTCATGGCCGCCGTCCGCGAGCAGAAGGCGACGACCGACAAGGACGGCAGGTACACCCTCGATGTGCCCGCCGGCCCCGCCGAGTACCTCCCCGGCTTCAGCTTGAAGAACAAGTACCTGGACATCGGCACCGGCCCGAAAACGCCGGGGCACCGGGTGAAGCCAGGCGAGACGACTGCCGTGGGCGACATGAAGGTGAAGGGGGAGTGATGCCGCCCACTCGCCGGCGGCCATGTCATCGGCGAGGGGACCGTGAGGGTTGGGAGGCATCGACATGGCGAAGGCGGCAGTGCGGCGGGTGCTCGGAGCGGTGAAGGATAACAGGTCGGCTCTTACCGACCGCGAACTCCTCCGCCGGTTCGCCACCGAGAACGATCAGTCGGCGTTCGCTGCCCTGGTTCGACGGCACACCGGGCTGGTGTTGGGCGTGTGTCGGCGAATGCTGCTCGGTACCGCTGACGCCGAGGACGCCACGCAAGCGGTGTTCGTGGTGCTGGCCCGGAAGGCCGGCGTGCGGTGGCAACCGTCCGTGGCCAACTGGCTGTACCTGACTGCGCGGAAGGTCAGCCGGGACGCCCGTCGGACCGCCGAACGGCGGGCCAAGCGGGAGCGGACGGCGGCCGTTCCAGAGGCGGTGTCGCCGTCGGACCGGGTGACCGGCACCGAACTGCTGGCCGCGCTCGACGACGAACTCGACCGCTTGCCGGCCATCTACCGCGAACCGCTGGTGCTGTGCTACCTCGATGGGCTGAGCCGCGAGGAAGCGGCGGTCCGCCTCGGGGTGCCGCCCGGCACGGTGAAGATCCGTCTGGAACGCGGGCGGAAGAAGTTGGCCGACGCCCTGACGAACCGGGGCGTGACCGCCGGTCTCGGCCTCCTGACCCTTGCGGTCACCTCCTCAGCGGGGGCGTCCCCGCCGCGATTGATCGAGTCCATCCTGGCCGCGGTCGGCGGGCCACCGTCCGCCACCGTGGCCGCACTCGCACAGGGGGTTGCCGTGACCGGGTTCCTCACGAAGTCGAAACTGACACTGCTGGCGATCGGGGTGTTGGTGCTGGGGGTCGGAATGGCGGCGGTGCCGACCGCGGCCGAACCGCAGACGCCGGCCGAGAAGAATGCCAAGCCGGCTGCGAAGGCGGACGTGAAAGCGGAGCCGCCGAAAGCGGACGACAAGCCGAAGGAGCGGACGATCACCGGCAAGGTGGTCGGGCCGGACGGCAAGCCGGTGCAGGCGGAACTGATGCTGGTGTGGCAGGAGGGGAAGCCGCAGCCCCTCGGCAAGACGAAGGATGACGGGACATTCAAGGTGACGGTGCCGTCCAAGCGCGGGGAGTATGGTGGGTGGCTGCTGGCCACTGCCCCAGGGTGCGGGCCGGATTTTCAGCCGCACGGCATCGAGTATATCCCGCAGTCGATGACGCCGACTGCGGACGTGACGCTGACGCTACCCAAGGAACGGCCGCTCAAGGGTCGGATCCTCGACCAGCAGGGCAAGCCAGTGGTCGGCGCGGCCGTCGTCGCCTCCGGCTTCTCGGCGTTCGAGAGCGCCGCTGCCGCCGACTCGCACTTGAAGAAGTGGGCGACCACATTCTCCTCCTACATGTCCGCCCCATGGGGCACCCGCCACATTACGATGAATTCCGGAAGCGAGATGTTGAGTGAACCGAACGCCGTCGTCCCCTCAAGGTTTACCGCCACCACCGACAAGGAGGGTCGGTTCGAGATTGCTGGCACGGCGACTGGCCACCTCGTCGCCCTTCGGGTTCGAGCGGCGGGGTTGGCGGACCAGCAGGTCGCCGTCGTAAACCGCGATGGCTTCGATCCGGAGCCGATCAACAAAGTGGCGAAGGCAAGCGAGGTGAAGGGTCTGACCGTTAACCAGTGGGTGTTGCACGGATCGGACCCGAAGGTAGTTTTAGAGCCGGAAAAGATCATCCGCGGGCGGGTGACGGATACCAATGGCAACCCGCGGGTCGGGGTACGGGTGGCGTTCACACGGTTGAACAAAAATGCTTTGAACCCAGACGCCAACAGCGCGATCACGGACAAGGACGGCAGGTATGAGATCCGGGGCGCGAGAAAACACGGTGGTTACATGGTCGAGGTGCCGCCCGAACCATTGACCGGACTGCTGCCGTGTCAGGGGTTCGCCGATGACACCGTCGGGTATGAGCCGATCACCATCGACTTGAAGTGTGCGAAAGGTGTAGTCATCACCGGAACGGTGAAGAACAAAGCCACCGGCTTGCCGGTGCCAACCCAGATGTTCATCTCGGTACTGTCGGACAACCCGTTCGTGGAGAAGTACCATCCCATCCACCATGCCGGGTCGATGGCGTCGCCCCGATTTCAGACCGATGCGGACGGCAGGTTCCGGGTGGTGACGATCCCTGGACCGGTCATCCTCATGGCTTGGCCGCTCAAGGGAGAAATGGAGCGATTCAAACCGTTGGTACCCGATCCGAATCACCCCGATCGATTCAACACACGACTATATGGCAGTTTGGGATTCTACGCATACGGCGGCGGGGTCGGCCTGGTGCAAGGGTGCTGGTGCAAGGTGATCGAGGCAAAGGCGGATGACACTCAACTGACGGTGGACGTCGAACTGGAACCAGGCCCGAAGACACCGGTGAAGGTAGTGGACGCCGACGGCAAGCCAATGACAGGGTGCGAAGCCACCGGAGTGACGCACCAGGACTACTCCCGCCCGACCGAATGCCCGACGGACACGCTGACCGTGTTCAACCTGGAGACGAAGAAAGAACGGCTGCTGGCGGTAGTTCATACCAAGCGGAAGCTGGTCGGCACCCTGACCTTGACGGCCGAGACGAAAGACCCGGTGGTCAAACTCGGCAGCGGTGGCACCGTCACCGGCCGGGCGGTGGACGCCGACGGCAAGCCACTGGCCGGGGTGAGCGTGCGGGTGTTCTTCGAGCGGCGGGAGGCGACGGAGGCGTTCAACACACTGAATGCGACCGAACTGGTGACGACGGACGCGAACGGTGAGTTCCGCACCGACGGGCTATTCCCCGGCCAGGAGTTCCGACTCATCTTCTCGAAGGGGAACCAGCGATTCGGTCCGGACTTCCAGAAGCTGCCAAAGCACAAAGTCGAGAAGCACGGCGACACCCTCAAACTCGGCGACCTGAAACTCGAACCCTCCAAAGACGGGGAGTGAGCCATGCCTACCGACCTCTGGGCGGCCTATACGCCCGACGACAAGCAGCCGTGGGACTTGAAGCGGGTGGTTCACCTGCACCGGCGGGCGGCGTTCGCCGGCACCTGGGGCGAACTGCAACGCGACTTGGCCGACGGCCCGGAGAAGGCGGTCAATCGGCTACTCGCCGGCAAGGCGAACCTGCACGCGGCGAAGGAGTTCGACAGCACCGCCGGGCTGCTGTTCGACGCGGCCGTGACGCAGGGGGAGATCGGCCGGCTGAAGGCCGGCTGGTTCTATCGCTTCCTGTTCGGTCCTCACCCGCTGCACGAGAAGCTGACGCTGCTGTGGCACGATCACTTCGCCACCGCGAACGCGAAGGTGGACGACGCCGGGCTGATGCGGCGGCAGAACGACACCCTGCGGAAACATGCCGAGGGGAAGTTCGCCGCCCTGCTGAACGCGGCCGTCCGCGAACCCGCACTGCTCCTGTACCTGGACGCGCAGACGAACCGTAAAGGGCACGCGAACGAAAACTTCGGCCGCGAGTTGATGGAACTGTTCACCCTGGGCGTCGGGCACTACACGGAGGCGGACGTCAAGGAGGCCGCCCGCGCGCTCACCGGGTGGAGCGTGGACGACGGCCAGTTCGTGGAGCAAGCCGAGCGGCACGACGCCGGGGAGAAGACGATCCTCGGGGCGAAGGGCCAGTTCGACGGGACGCAACTCGTGAGCATCCTGCTCAAGCAACCGGCTGTGGCGGAGCGGATCGTGAAGAAGTTGAGCCGCCAGTTCTTCGGTGACAACGGGGTTTCAGCAGACGCGGCGAAACAACTGGCGGACGGTCTGCGCGAGCGAGATCTGCACATCGGTTGGGCGGTGGCGATGATCCTGAAATCGAAGTTGTTTTTCGCCGACGCCAACATCCGGACGCGGGTCCTGAGTCCGGTCGAGTACGTGGCCGGGTCGGCCCGCGTGCTGGAACTGTTCGACCCGGCCCCGAGCACCCTGGCGATGGCCGACTGGTCGGCCCGCATGGGACAAGACGTGTTCGACCCGCCGAACGTCGGTGGTTGGTCCGGCGGTCGGAAGTGGATTCACTCCCGCAGTTTGATTGCCCGCGCGAACTACGCTTCGGCCCTCGTCACCGGCCCGAACAGCGGCCGGAGTCTCGCCTACGATCCGACCGCGCAAGCGAAAAAGCAGGGCTTTGGCACCACCGCCGCCGACGTGCTGACGTACCACCACCGCCTGCTGTTCGGCACCGACCCGGCCGCCGACACGCGGAATCGCCTGGAATCGCTGGAGCCGCAAAAGATGGTGACGGCCCTGTTGTCGTCGCCCGACGCACAACTGGCTTGAAACTTCTCGAACACCGGAGTCGATCCATGCTCACCCGCCGCTCCTTCCTGAAGTCGTCGTCGCTCGTCGCCCTGTCGTCCGCCGTACCGCTGTTCGTCTCCCGGTCGGCGTTCGGTGCCGCCCCGGATAAGGACGCCCGCGTGCTCGTCGTCGTCGAGATGGACGGCGGGAACGACGCCCTGAACACCGTCGTCCCGCACGCCGACGACGCCTACGCCAAGCTGCGGCCGAAGTTGAAAGTGGACCCGAAGCGCCTCGTCAAGGTGACGGACGCCATCGGCCTGCACCCGGCGCTCAAGCCCCTCGACAAACTCCTTCAAGCCGGAAACCTGGCCGTGCTGCCGGGGGTCGGCTACCCGAACCCGAACCGGTCGCACTTCGAGAGCATGGCGAGGTGGCACACCGCCCGGTTCGACGAGGAGGAGTTGAAGGGGTACGGGTGGCTCGGTCGGGCGATGGATCCGACCGCGGGCTACCTGTTCTCCGTCGGCGGCGAAGTGCCGACGGCGCTCCGTGGCCGCCGCAGTTCGGCGGTGGCGTTCAAGCGGATCGAGGAAGTGCTGCTGTCCGACCCGACCGCGGCGAAGGCGGGCACCGGGCCGGAGGCGGCGGACGACCTGCTGGCGTTCGTCCGCCGCCAGGCGACCGACGCGTACGCGGCCGCCGACAAGCTGGCCAAGCTGAGCGGCGACAAGACCGGGCCGAGCTACCCGCAGACGGAACTGGGCGAGCGGCTGAAACTGGTGGCCAAGCTGCTGAAGGCGGACGTCGGGGCGCGGGTGTTCTACACGCAGCAGGGCGGGTACGACACGCACTCGCAGCAGCAGTTCAGTCACGCGAATTTACTCGGCGAGTTCGCCGGGGCGGTGGCCGCCTTCTTCGCCGACCTGAAGGCGAGCAAGCTGGCCGAGCGGGTGACGCTGATGAGCTTCAGCGAGTTCGGCCGCACCATCTCGGAGAACGGCAGCGCGGGCACCGACCACGGTACGGCCGGGGCGTGCTTCGTGGCCGGGCCGACGGTGACGGGCGGGCTGCACGGCACCATGCCCAGCCTGACCGACCTGGACAAGGGCGAGCCGAAGATGACCACCGACTTCCGCGG
>JANNQE010000886.1:0-7351 GCA_031441625.1 Planctomycetia bacterium | reverse complement strand
GCGGGAACAGCGGCTTCGGCTTGCCGTCCACCAGTTCGGCCACCACCCGCAGGTCGTCCGGTTGGGCCGTCAGCGCCGCGGCGTCGGCGTACTTCACCTGGTCCCACGGCACCGGGAAGTTGAAGCTGGTGTAGATCGCCTCCGCACTCCGCGGGATGAACGGCTTGAGCAGGATGGCGGCGATGCGGAGCGACTGCACGGCGTTGAACAGCACCTTCTTGGCGGCGTCCTTGTCCGTCTTCACCAGCTTCCACGGGGCGTTCGCTTCGAGGTACTGGTTGGTCGGCGTGAGGAACTCCTGAATGATCGCTTGCAGCGCCAGGTTGTACCGGCACGCTTCCACATGCCCGCGAACCGTGCCCACGAACTCCGCAAGGTTCAGGGTTGGCACCACCGGGTCGGGCGTCACCCCGGCCGTGCCGTCGAACACACCGCCGAAGTTCTTGTAGGTGATCGTCATCTCGCGGCTGAACAGGTTGCCTAGGTTGTTCGCCAGTTCGGAGTTGTACAGGTCAATAAACCGCTCCGGGCTGAGTTCGCCGTCTGACGGGTACGGGCACTCCCGCATGAAGTAGTAGCGGAACGCCTCGGCCGAGAACTTGCGGATGATCTCCATCGGTTCGAGCAGGTAGTCAAGCCCCTTCGCCTTCAACTCTTCCGTTCGGGCCTTGCCAATCTTGCCGCCGTCGAAGTAGACGAACCCGTGACTGAACACCTTTGTCGGTGCGTCCAGCCCGGCGGCCCACAGCATCGCCGGCCAGATGTGGGTGTGAAAGCGGGTGATGTCCTTGCCAATAAAGTGCGTGTCGCACGGCCAGTTCTTGTTGAAGAGTGCCTCGTCGTCGCCGTAGCCGATGCCGGTGATGTACGTCAGCAGGGCGTCGAACCAGACGAACGTGGTGAACTCCTCGTCGAACGGCAAAGGAATACCCCACTCCTTGCCGTGCCGCGAGATGTTCAGGTCGTCCAGTCCCTCCGCCTCGATGAACCCGATCATCTCATTCCGCCGACTGTCTGGCTGCACGAACTCCGGGTTCTCCTTCAGGTGGTTCAACAGCCGGTCTTTGAACGAACTCAGCCGGAATTTGTAGCACGGCTCCGACCGCCGCACGAGCGGGCGGTTGTGGTTCGGGCACTGGCCGTTGTTCTCGGCGTAGTTCTTGTCGCTCTTGAACTCTTCGCAGCCGGGGCAGAACCAGCCCTCGTACTTGTCCCTGTAGATGTGGCCGTTGTCGTACACCCGCTGAATGAACTTGCGGCAACACGCTTTGTGCCGCTCGTGGCTGGTCTGAATGAACACGTCGGTGCTGATGTCGAGTGCCGCCCACACCTCCTGAAACTGGCGGGCCATGTCGTCGCAATACTCCTGGACATCCCGGCCGAGTTCCTTCGCCTTGTCCGCCACCTTCAGGGTGTTCTCGTCGTTCCCCATGAGGAACAGCACGTCGTACCCCTCCATCCGCCGGTAGCGGGCTTGCACGTCGGCCCCCAGCTTCTCGAACGCCGTGCCGATGTGCGGGCGGCTGTTCGGGTAGTCGATGGCGGTCGTCTGGAACCACTTCGGCTTGGCGGTCATGCGCGTCGTCCCCGTCGGAAGTGACGTTGTACGGGAGACGGGCGGCCGGTGGGAGGTTCACCACCCGCCGGGGGCGTGAGTCAGCTCGAAAGCTCGCGGAGCGCCTTGAGGGTGTAAATGCCGGTGCTGTGGCCGTCGTTCCAGGCGATCTGGTAGGCGTACTGGCCGACGGCGACCATCTTCAGCGGGGCGGGCGGGTCGGCGGCCACCTCTTGCGCACTCAGCACGCGGAACGGGTTCGCCGGCTTGCTCCGCTCGTCGTTGCAGGTGGCACACGGGCACGCCTTCCGCAACGTTCGCCACGTCACGAACGTACTCACCCCGTCGGCCCAGTCGATCCGCAGGCCGTCGCCGTCGCGTTTCAAACGTGTCGGCAGACAGTCACCGTCCGGCATGGTACGCTCACAGTACGGGGAACGCGGGTATTCTAGTCGGCGGGGGCGGTGGCCCGCCCGTTACCGAACTGTTGGGTATTCTCCAATGACTCCGACGGACGCCACCGAACTGCTGGTCGCCGCCCGCACCGACCCGACCGCCCTCGGCCGACTGCTCGACCAGTACCGCCACTACCTGCGGCTGCTCGCCCGCATCGAGATCGGCAAGCGGCTGCAAGGGAAAGTGGACGCGTCGGACGTAGTGCAGGAGGCGTTCATCCACGCCCACCACTACTTCCCGACCTTCCGCGGGGAGAGCGAGCCACAGTTGACCGCCTGGCTTCGGGAGATCCTGGCCGGCACGCTGGCCAACCAGGTGCGGCGGTACTTCGGCACGAAGGCCCGCGACCCGCGGCTGGAGGTCGGGCTGATGGCCGACCTGGACCAGTCCACGATGGGCCTGGGGGCGATCCCGGTCGATCCGCAGTCGTCGCCCAGCCAGCAGGTGGCGAAGGGCGAGCAGTCGCTCATCGTGGCCACGGCCATCGGCCAGTTGCCCGAGGACTACCAGACGGTCATCGTCCTGCGGCACATGGAAGGGCTGACCTTCCCGCAGGTGGCCGAGCGGATGGGGCGGAGCGTCGACAGCGTGGAAAAGCTATGGATGCGAGCGCTCGGCCAGTTAAAGAAAACCATGGTGGCGGAGGGGCACCAATGATCGACGACGACCCGCGGGTGCTCTCCGTCGCCCGCGAATACTTGGCCGAACTGGAAGCCGGCCGCACCCCCGCCCGAGGCGGGTACGAGTCGCGCCACCCGGAGTTGCGAGACGAGGTGGCCGAGTGCCTGGACGGGGTGGAGTTGGCCCACGCCGCCGGCATCGCGTTTCGCCCCCAACCCCCTGCCCCGCCCCCGCCCGACATGTCGCCCGAACCGCTCGGCGACTTCCGCATCGTCCGCGAGATCGGCCGCGGCGGCATGGGTGTGGTGTACGAGGCGGTGCAGTTGTCCCTCGGCCGGCGGGTGGCGCTGAAGGTGCTGCCGTTCGCCGCCGGCCTCGACGCCAAGCACCTGCAACGGTTCAAAACCGAAGCGCACGCCGCCGCCCAACTGCACCACACGAACATCGTGCCGGTGTACGCCGTCGGGCAGGACCGCGGCACGCACTACTACGCCATGCAGATGATCGACGGCCGCCCGCTCGACGCCGTCATCCGCGAGCTGCGGAACGACAAGCCGCCGTCCGCCGACGACAGCACCGTGTTCCTCGCCAGCCGCCCGACCGACGTGAGCAAGCCGGCCCCGCTGACCGCCACCGTCACCACCTCCCGGCGGGATCGCTCGGCGTTCGCCACCGCCGCCCGCTTCGCCGCACAAGTGGCCGACGCCCTGGACTACGCGCACGACGCTGGCGTCATTCACCGCGACATCAAGCCGGCGAATTTGCTGCTCGACGCCCGCGGGACGGTGTGGGTGACCGACTTCGGGCTGGCCCAGGTACAGGCCGAGGCGAACGTCACCCGCACCGGCGACGTGTTCGGCACCCTGCGGTACAGCAGCCCGGAGCAGGCGACCGGCCGGCGCGTCGATGTGGACCACCGCACCGACGTGTACAGCCTCGGTGCCACCCTGTACGAACTGCTCGCCCTCCAACCCATCTTCCCCGACACCGACCGCCAGTCTCTGCTCTACCGCATCATCAACGAGGAGCCGGTGCCCCCGCGGGCGCACGACAAGAACATCCCGCCGGAGTTGGAAACGATCGTGCTGAAGGCGGTGGCCAAGCTGCCCGCCGAGAGGTACGCCTCGGCCGGCGAGTTCGCCGCCGACCTGCGGCGGTTCCTCGACGACCGCCCCATCCTGGCCCGCCGCCCGACGGCGGTGGACCACGCCCGCAAGTGGCTCCGCCGCCACCCGGCGTACACCTACGCCGGGCTGGTTGTGCTCCTGCTCACCGCCATCGGGTTCGGCATCAGCACGGCGGTGGTGAGTGGCGCGAAACGGCAGACGGAAGACGCGCTGTCCGTCGTGGCCGGTGAGAAGCAGCGGGCCGACGACGCGCTGGCGGTGGTGGCGAAAGCCAAGCAGGACGCCGACGACGCCCTCGCCCGAGAGAAGTTGCGGACGGCGGAAGCCGAAGAGCGTTTTACGATCGCCCGCCGGTTGGCCGACGAGCACATCCGCGTGGCGAACGAAGACCTGGGCAACGACCCGGTGCAGGAAGGCCTGCGGCAGCGGATGCTGCAAACCGCCCTCGAGTACTACCGCGAGTTCATCGAACTGCGGAAGGACGACCCGACGGCGGTGGAGGAGTTGAAGGCGGTGCGGGATCAGGTGTCCGGCATCCTGTCCGACCTGGCGGTGATGGCCGGTGCCGGGCGGTTGGAACTGCTCCGCCGGCAAGACGTGCAAGAGGAATTGAAGCTGACCAAGGTGGTGGTGGGGGAGGTCGTCCGAGTGCTGACCGCCAACAACTTGGACTTCGGCCGGCTCGGCAAGCTGCCGCCCGAGCAGATGACCGCCCGCCTACTGGATCAGGCCAAACGGCTGGACACCGACATCCGCCCGCTGTTGACCGACGCCCAGAGTCGGCGGCTGGATCAGGTGTTCCTCCAGTACCGCGGGCCGAAGGCGTTCGACCGCCCGGAGGTGGCCGCCGCGCTGAAGCTGACGACCGACGACCGCGAGAAGCTGCGACAGGTCCAAATCAAGTGGCTGTTTCGCCCGCTCGAAGAAGGACTGAGTCTGTTCGGCGGCAAGCCGGGCGGTGGGTTCGGTGGCGGCGGGTTCGGCGGCTTTGGTGGTGGTCGCGGGCCGGGTGGACCGGGCGGTGGGCCGGGCGGTGGCGGGCGCGGGCCGGGCGGCGACGACGGCCCGCGGGGCGTTCGGGGCGGCCCGCCAGAAGGCGAACCGCACAAGCCCGGAAACGCCATGGTGACGGAAATGGTGGCGGCACTGAAAGCGGATCAACAAGTGGCGTGGAAACAACTGGTGGGTGAGCCGTTCACCTTCCGCTCGCAAGGTGCGGGCTGGCCCGGCGGCCCCGCAGGACCGGGCGCGGGTGGCCCCGGCGGCGGCGGGCCGGGCGGCCCCGGTGGTTCACGACCCGGAGGAGGCCGACAATGACCCCGACCGTGCTGGCACTCGCGTTCGCCGTGTACGCTACCCCACAACCGGCGGCGGTGCGTGACTTGCCGCCCACCCAGGCGAACCTGCGGGCGGCGGTCGAGAAGGCGCTTCCCGTGCTGTGGAAGGGAGTGGACGGGCACTCGGCGAAAAAGACCTGCTTCACCTGCCACAACCACGCCGTGCCGCTGCTGGCCGTCACCACCGCCGACCGCCACGGGTTCCCCGCCGACCCGAAGAGGCTGGCCGAGCAGACGGCGTTCATCTCCGAGCACTTCGACGGCATGAAGGACCGGCTGGAGAAGGGCAACGGCCCCGGACCTGGGCCGGTCGGCGGAGGGGTGGACAACACCAGCTACGCGCTCCTCGCGCTCGACGCACTGAAAGTGAAATCGAATGCGACGACGACGGCCGTCGCCCACTTCACACTCGGCGCGGACGGACTCGCGCACTGGCCGGCTCGCGGCAACCGCCCGCCGAGCGAGGCGAGTGGCATCACCACCACCGCGCTGGCCGTCCGCGGACTGTCGGCGTACACACCCGACGGGAAGGCCGACGCCGTGACGAAGCGGGTGAAGGCGTCCCGCGAGTGGCTGCTCGAGGCGAAGCCGCGGGATACCGAAGACCGCGTGTTCCGTCTGCTCGGACTGCACGCGGCCGGGGCGACCGCGGACGCCATCGACACCGCCGCGAAGGACTTGCTGGCCACGCAAGAGCCGGACGGCGGTTGGGCACAGAACCGCTGGCGGTTCAGCGACGCCTACGCCACCGGGTCGGCGCTCTACGCCCTGCACACGGCCGGCGGGGTGAAGACCACCGACGCGGCGTACACCCGCGGGCTGGCGTACCTGCTCGGCACGCAACTGGCCGACGGCAGTTGGCACGTCCGCACCCGCAGCCGCCCGGTGCAGACCTACTTCGAGAGCGGCTTCCCGCACGGCAAGGACCAGTTCATCTCGTGCGCCGCCACCGGCTGGGCGACCACCGCCCTGGCGCTGGCGTGCGAGAAGTAACCGCGCCTCCGGTCCCACTTTTTCCGCGGCGGTTTCCACCCACTCCGGGTACTCAGTGGGTAGACCCCTTCCCGGAGATCCGACCGATGACCCGCCTGCGAAAACTGCTCGCCGTCGCCCTCGCCGTGAGCGGCACCGTCGCCCTCGCCCAACCCCTGGCGCAGCCGCCGCCCCAACCGCCGAAGGAAGGCGAGAAGCAGCCGGAGCGACCCGTCCGCGGCCCCGGCGGGCCGGGTGGCGGTCAAGGCGGTCAGGGCGGGCGCGGCGGGTTCACTCCGCCCAAGCCGGGTACCGTGCTGCCCCCGATGCTGGTCGAGCAACTGAAGCTGACCGACGAGCAGAAGAAGAAGCTGGAGGAACTCCAGAAGGACGTGGACAAGCAACTGGAGAAACTGCTCACCGACGACCAGAAGAAGGCGATGAAAGAGATCGCCGACCGCGGGCCCGGCGGGCAAGGCGGTCGCGGTGGGCCGGGCGGCGGTGGCCGGCCGGGTGGCGGTGGTCAGGGCGGTGCCCGTCCGGGCGGAGACCGCTAACCAACTTGCGGCACATACACAAGCCCCCCCTCGGCCGAGACTCCTTCAGGCCGGGTGGGGGTCGCTTCGTTTCACAAGGCGGATGACTTCACGCCCGCACTCAGCCCGGCCCCCACGACGGCTTCGCCTGCTCCGCGCTCCACTTGTCCCACAGCTGCTTCAACTCCTTCACCTTGTCCGGCTGCTTCTCGCTCAGGTCGGTCGCCTCGCCGATGTCGTCCTGCAGGTTGTATAGGCAGGCCGCCGAAAGCCCGCTCTTGCCCTCCGCCCCCAAGTCGTACTTCACCAGCTTCCACTCGCCTTGGCGGATGGCCATCTGCTTGCCGAACCGCCAGAACAGGGCGTCGTGCGGATTGCCCTTTTCATTCCCACTCAGGTACGGCATCAGATCCACCCCCTCCAACTTCCACTCGGCCTTCGGCGTGACGCCAGCCGCGGCGAGAGCGGTGGCGTGCAGGTCGAGCTGAATGACCGGGCGGTCATCAGTCGTGTCCGGTTTCACCTTGCCCGGCCAGGAAATAATGAACGGCACGCGGACGCCGCCTTCGAGCGTCGTCCGCTTCGACCCGCGGAGCGGCGTGTTGATCGAGCCGTTCACCGACGAGGCTTTCATCGTCGGCCCTCCGTTGTCGGAAATGAACGTTACGAGCGTGGTCTCGGTCAGCTTGTCGTCGGCCAGTTTCTTCGTCACGCTGCCGATGGCGTCGTCCATCGCGCTCATCATGG
>JANNQE010000885.1:0-4365 GCA_031441625.1 Planctomycetia bacterium | reverse complement strand
GGGGGTCTGGGGTGGGGGTGATAAAAATCGGGACACGGTTGGAGAGGATTAAAGCCGGTATGAGGAGGATCAGAAAGAACAGGGTTGGGTGCTGATCCTCTTCATCCCTGCTTTCATCCTCTCCATCCGTGTCCCGATTTTTCTCACCCCCTCCCGAGACCCCCATGACCCACCGCATCACCCGTCGCTCCGCCCTCAAGTTCGGCGCGGCCGCGCTCGCCGCTCCGTTCGTGTTCCGCAACTTCGCCCACGCCGCCCCGTCCGAGACGCTCCTGCATGTGAGCGTCGGGGCCGGCGGCATGGCCGCGTCCGACATCGGCTCGCTCACCAAGAGCAAGAACCTGAAGCTGGTCGCCGTCGCCGACGTGGACGCGAACGCCGCGGCCGCCATGAAGAAGAAGTTCCCCGACCTGACGGTGTACGCCGACTGGCGGGAGATGTTCGACAAGGAGAAGTTCGACTCGGTGAACGTGTCCACCCCGGACCACATGCACGCCTGCCCGACCATGCGGGCCATCAAGGCCGGCAAGCACGTGTACACTCAGAAGCCGCTGACGCAGACGCTGCACGAGTGTCGGGCGCTCCAGATCGCCGCGAAGGAGGCCAAGATCGTCACGCAGATGGGCATTCAGATCCACTCGGCGGCCAAGCACAAGCAGGTGGTGCAGGCCATCCACGACGGCATCATCGGCAAGGTGAAGGCGGTCCACAGTTGGAGCGGCAAAGACTGGGGAGACGCCAAGCCGAAGCCGGACGCGAAGGACACCCCGCCGAAGGAGCTGAACTGGGACCTGTGGCTGGGCGTGGCCGACGACCGCCCGTTCATCGGCAACGGGTACTACCACCCCGGCAACTGGCGGAAGCGGCTGGACTTCGGCACCGGCACGTTCGGCGACATGGGCTGCCACATCCTCGACCCGGTGTTCGGCTCGCTGGGCGTCGGCAACCCGAACAAGGTGGTGTCGGTCGGCGACGCGCCGAACGACACCAGTTGGGGGCTGAACGGCCAGGTGGAGTTTGTGTTCCCCGGCACCAAGTACACGACCGACGAAGTGTCGCTCACGTGGTACAACGGGGACAAGCGGCCGCCGGCGGACGTGGTGAAGCTGATCGGCACGAAGGAGAAGCTGAGCGGGCAGGGGAGCATCTACATCGGCGAGAAGGGCGTGTACTACTCGCCGTACGACGCCGGCACGACGGGGGTGTTCGTGGACGGGGAGAACACCAAGGCGAAGTTGCCCGACGTGAAGGGCGACGACCACTACCTGCAATGGGTGGACGCCGCCCGCGGTACCGACGTGAAGGCGAGCGCGCCGTTCAGCTACGCCGGCCCGCTGACGGAGATGGTGCTGCTCGGCTGCCTGGCCACCCGCTTCCCGAAGGTGGCGCTCAAGTGGGACGAGAAGAAGATGCAGTTCACGAACGAGCCGAAGGCGAACGCCTTCGTCAAGCGCACCCCGCGGAAGGGGTGGGACGAGAAGGGGATTTGATTGACGCGTGAACTACGCCCCGCCGGCGACCGTGCACCGGCGGGCGGTTGACGTGTGCCGCCGGGTCACGTCCCGTCGGCCGACAGTCCCATCCGCTGGAGCGCCTCGGCGGCCACGAATCGGTCGTCGGCGTCCTTACTCTTCAGCAACTCGCGGATCTTCGGGGCGGCCGAGCGGCCGTGTTCGCCTGCCAACCCCAGCCCGTTGACGGCGATCCGCCGGGTGATCGACTCGGTGACGAACCGATTCGTATCGTCGGATTGTTCCTTCGTCACCTCGCCGCCCTCCCGGTTCCGCGGACCGGGCGGTGCCTTCGGCGGTGCCACGGTGATGTCGAGAATGGCGATGAACGTCGCCACCCCATCCGGCATTCCGGCCGCCAACTCGCCCACCGCCCGCAACATCACCTGGCGGATGGTGGCGGGGTACATGTCCAGGTTGGTGTCGTTCTTCGGATCGGCGATGGCGGTCACGAGTGCGGGGACCGCCGCACGGCCGCGATCCTTCAATTTGATCAGGCCCATTGCGACGTTGTGCCGCACCCGCGGGTCGGAGTCCGACAACCCCGCCTGGAACGCCTCCAGTGTCAGGTTCGCGTACTCGTTCTTCATCGCGTCCGTGTCCTTGTCCATCGCCATCTTGCCCACCGCCTCCGAGGCCGCCGCTCGGACGTCCGGTTCCGAGTCGGTGTGCATCACCCGCACCAACTCGGGCAGGGCCTTCCGCCCGTCGGAGTTCAGTCTGCCCAGGGAGGTGGCGGCGGCCACCCGCGTCTGCTTGTCTGCCGCGGCGAGGTCCCCCGCCCACTCCTTGTATGTACGGTCTTTGAACTTCGGTTCCGGTTCGAGCAACTTGCTCAGGTTCACCGGGCTGTTCGGCAGGGCCAGTGCCAGCCCGACCACGGCGAGCAGGATGACCGGCACCAGCACAGGCCACGCGCGACGTTTCCGGCGCGGTTTCACGGGGGGGGTGGACATGGGACTTGGCGGGGAGAGGATGTGGGAGCGGGTGAATAACGCGGGTAGAGTTTAGACCCGGTGACCCCTGCCGACAATGCCGCATTGGGATCGCCGCTCGGTTCGCCAGCACGTGCAAAAAAAAGCGAACCACCCGGGTTGGCAGAGGCCTCTCCCCTCCTCTGCCAAGTCCGGGTGGTTCTCGCACGAGTCAGGTCGAGCCGTCAACCGGAACCGCCTCTCCCAACGGTTCCGTCTGATTGGCTCGGTGTCACTCGTGCGGAAGATACCAGTGCAGGGGGTGTGCCAAACCCGCCCGGCCCGCCCGCCGAAATCTCCGCAATCGTCGAAAACGACTGGATTTTCAGGCCGAAATCGTGGTCGCACATCCTCGACGTGCTTCACGGTTCGCACACATCTCGTTCGCTCGTGCCGACCCTCCATGCACGCCGTGCGTAGCACCCATGCACGCGACCCGTCGCACTCGGCCTTTCATGTGGTTTCCCACACCGTCTACAATCGTGACGTGCAGAACACCTGGGGCCTCGCATGAACGCCGACCTCCGCCTGACCGGGTCCGACCTGTCCGCCGTCACCGACCAACTGGTGCGGTCGTACGGGGCGTGCGGGATGCTGCACCACCTGGGGCACGAGCCGCTGCCCAGCCGCGACGCCGTGGCCGACATCCTGGCCGACTTCGCCGAGGTGCTCTTCCCCGGTTACGGCCGGCGGCAGAACCTGACCGAGGCGAACATCGGCTTCTACATCGGCGGGCTGATCGACGCCCTGCACGCCAAGCTGACCGAGCAGATCGCCCGCGCCCTCCGGCACGACCGCTGCCGCGACGACGAGGAGTTCCACCGCTGCGACGGCGAGGCGTCCGGCAAGTCGCTCGACCTGCTCCGCCGCCTGCCGCACGTGCGGGCCATCCTCGAGCGCGACGTGGCCGCCGCCTACGCCGGCGACCCGGCGGCCAAGAGCCACCACGAGATCATCTTCAGCTACCCCGGCTTCGAGGCGGTGGCCGTGTTCCGGCTGGCGCACGAGCTGCACCGCCTGCGGGTGCCGTACATCCCGCGGATGATGACCGAACTGGCCCACGCGAAAACGGGCATCGACATCCACCCCGGCGCGACCATCGGGCCGGGCTTCTTCATCGACCACGGCACGGGGGTGGTGATCGGCGAGACGTGCGAGATCGGCGAGAAGGTGAAGCTGTACCAGGGCGTGACGCTCGGGGCGCTCAGCTTCGACCGCGACGAGAACGGCGAACTGGTTCACGGCTCGTACAAGCGGCACCCGACCCTGCGGGACAATGTGGTGGTGTACGCCAACGCCACCATCCTGGGCGGGCGGACGGAGGTGGGCGAGGGGGCGGTGATCGGGTCGAACGTGTGGATCACGAAGAGCGTGGCCCCGTATGCGGTGGTGGTGCTCGACGCCCCGCCGACCAAGGTGAAGGGCGGCCCCACCCCGCGGGCACAGCAGGAAGCCATCATGTATCACATCTGAGGGTTCGGGATCGGAGGCCCGACCGTGAGGGAGGGCGCGAGTGGCCGGAGTGGTACAATCTGAGCAGCCAACTCTCACCCGAGGGCGACAACATGAGCGGGGAAGTTCCGGCACCACGCGAGTTGATCGAGTCGGTCGCCGATATGCGGTTCCCGGCGAAGACGGACGAACGGCTGACGTGGCTGATGGGTCGCAACACCGAAGGCCAACTGACCTCCACCGAGCGGGCGGAGTTGGAGTCGCTGGTGGAACTGAGCGAGCGGATGTCGCTCATCCGCGCGCAGGCGATGCGGGTGCTCGGTACTCGTATCCCGAACGCGCTCGCGCAGGAGTGAAGCGAGAAAATTGATCATCGGAGCGTCCGTCGCACCCGACTGCGGCAGTGCGGGCACACCGGTTTGTAAGGC
>JANNQE010000884.1:0-2376 GCA_031441625.1 Planctomycetia bacterium | reverse complement strand
GGCCCCGGGGCTCCCGCCCGGGGCTCCGCCGGGGGGTCCCGGGGGGCCCAAACCCGGTCCCCCCCCCCCCGCCCGGGGGGGGCGGGGGGAGTTCCCCCGGGGCGCAAGCCCTGGGTGTGTTGACCGGAGCCAATCGCCATGCTGGTCGATCTGTACGGGCTGACGATGGACGCCGCGGGGGTGACGTTCCACCTGTGGTCGCCGTGGCGGTGTTCGCACCTGGAGCACCGCCTGTTCGACGCGGTGAAGGCCGTACCCGGTGCCGAGTTCGAGCAGCAGCCGGACGAGCTGCGGGTGTACGTGTCGGACGCGAAGGCGTGGAAGGCGGCCGTGCAGGGCATGGAGCGGGTGCTCAAGGGGTGGCAGGAGGAGGCGAGCGAGGCGGGCACCGACCGCCGCACGTGGCGGTGGATGCTCGAGTCGGACGTGGACGCCGACGGGTACGACCTGAACGGCGAGACGGCCTGCTTCTGGGTCTACCTGCGGCTGGCCCTCGACCGCGGCGGCCCGGGCGACTCGGAGAAGGGCGAAGACATCGACCTGAACGGGTTCGGCGTCAGCGTGTGGGCCGAAGAGGAGAAGTGATGCCGATTTGGAACCGGGAACGGAGTGACCGGGTGTGGGAACAGCGACCCGGTCACTGCGTTCCCGGTTCCAGCACAGCCGCGACCTGTCCGCTAAAATGCCACTTCATCTTCCTGGAGCCGTCCCATGCTCGCGCTGCTCGCCGCCTCGCTCGCCCTCGCCGCCGACCCGCCGAAAGACCCGGCCGCCCCGCCACCCAAAGCGGTGAAACTGTTCGACGGCGAATCCCTGTTCGGCTGGGAGGTGAAGGGCGACGTGACGGTCAAGAACGGCAAGCTGGTCATTCCCAAAGGGGCGAGCGTCACGTTCAAGTGCCCGCTGCCGTCGGGGAGCGTGGTGGCCACCAACGCGGACGGCGCGTCGGACCAGTTCGACACCAAAGCCGGCCAGCCGTTCACCCTCCCGCCGAAGGGCGAGTCACCGGCCGCCTACAAGTCGATCACGTGCACCCCCGCCGACCTGAAGCCCCTCTTCAACGGCAAAGACCTGACCGGGTGGAGCATCCTGAAGGACGAGAAGCGGATGCTGAGCACGGCCGAGGTGACGAAGGACGGCGAACTGCACCTGACGAACGGCCCCGGTGATTTGCAAACGGCCGCCAAGTACGCCGACTTCGTGCTGCAACTGGAGTGCAAGACGAACGGCGAGGGGCTGAACAGCGGGGTGTTCTTCCGGTGCATCGAGGGGCAGTACCAGAACGGGTACGAGATGCAGATCAACAACGCCATGACGGACAACGACCCGGCCAAGCCGAAGGACGCCGGCACCGGGGCCATTTACCGCCGCATCGCCGCCCGCAAGATCGTGGCGAAAGACAAGGAGTGGATGACGCTCACGCTGATGGCGAAGGGGGCGACGTTCGCCACGTGGGTGAACGGCGAGCCGGTGGTGGTGTGGGCGGACGACCGCGCGAAGGACGAGAACCCCCGCAAGGGCCTGCGGCTGGACGCCGGCCACCTGTCGCTGCAAGGGCACGACAAGACGACCGACCTGCTCTTCCGAGGCATTCAGATCGCCGAGATCAAGTGACCGGCAACTCCTGGAACCGGGAACGCAGTGACCGGGTGGATGAAACGCACCCGGTCACTGCGTTCCCGGTTCCATTCCGCCCCACACTTCCCCTTGCACTCCGCCGCCCCCCACGGTATGCCGCCGCACTCGGATAGGGGAATCCGATACGGCCCATTTCATGTTTCGGGGGGACTGCGATGCGACGAGCGATCGCGGCGGTGGGGTGCGGCCTGGCCGTACTCGTCGGCGTGGGGTGCCAGACCTTCAGCCACGTGCAGAAGGACGCGAACGGCGGGGTGATCGAGCTGAAGGCGAGCGACCGCGAGGCGGCGCTGGCCAAGCTGAAGGCCCAAGAAGGGGACATCGTCATCGAGAACGAGGTGGTGAAGGGCAAGCCGGGCATGCCGTTCGACCCGAACACGCCGGTGCAGGCGTCCGACCGGATGACCGCCAGCACGAGCAGCGGGTTCGGCTCGATGTTCGCCAGCAAGGACGACGAGAAGGTGCAGATCAAGTACACGAAGAAGCCGATGGGCACGGCCACCGGCGGGCTGCCGCTCGCCCCGAAGGACGACGGCGTCGCCCAGGCCGGGTTCCGGACGAATAGCGCCTACGACCGCTCACCGGGCATGGCCACCGTCGGCGGGCAGAAGTCGAACACTGCGCTGCCGAAGGTGGACATGACCGGGTTCATCGGCGGCAAGTGAGGGACGAACTGCACTCACTAACCCCCGGTCGGGGGCATGGCCGACGAGCCGCGGCGAGCGGGAACGGAGGCCC
>JANNQE010000883.1:0-4029 GCA_031441625.1 Planctomycetia bacterium | reverse complement strand
CGATCGTGCTCTTGGGGTTGCTCTTCGCCGTCTTGCGCCGCCAGAGCGGCTCCTTGGCGCCGTCCGCGCTCGCGCACGTCTTGCACAATTCAGCGATGGTCCTACTCGCGGGCCCCTTCGGGGCGGGGCCTCATTCGCCCTCGTCCCCAGGGCTTCCGCCCTGGGCTACGAACGACGGCCGCTTCGCGGCGGGATAGCACGCCCGATCCCACCAACTTTCGTGACACCTACCCACTTCCAGCCGCACCCCCATTTTTCGATACCGCCTCCGCCCGGTTCGTGGTATTCGTGATACTCCCTCCCCTGTCGGCACCTCCCATGACCCGGTTCGCACACCCGCGTCTCACCCGCCGCACGGCGATCCAGGCCGGGGCGGTCGGTCTGCTCGGATTGGGTGTCGGTGAACTGAACGCTCTCCAAGCGGCGGGCAAAGCGAAGTCCGGCAAGTCGGTCATCTTCCTGTTCCTGTCGGGCGGGCTGGCTCAACACGAGAGCTTCGACCCGAAGCCCGACGCCCCGGACGCCATCCGCGGGGAGTTCGGCACCACCGCCACCCGCACGCCCGGCTTCCGCATCTGCGAACACCTGCCGATGCTCGCCGCGTGCAGCGACCAGTGGGCGGCGGTGCGGTCGCTCACGCACAAGTCGAACGACCACTCGGCCGGGCACCACATCATGCTGACGGGGCGGTCGGACCTGCCGACCGGGTTCAACCCGTCCGCCCCACGGCCGACCGACCACCCGAGCATCGCGTCGGTCGTGGTCGCCACCACGCCGCCCCGCAACAACCTGCCGCCGGCGGTGGTGCTGCCCGACAAGATCGTCCACAACTCCGGCCGCGTGATCCCCGGACAGTTCGCGGGGGTGATGGGAGCGAAGTACGACCCGTGGCTGCTGGAGATGTCGGCGTTCGAGCCGAAAGCCTACGGGGCGTATCCGGAGTACGAGTTCGACCACCAGCAGCGGACCTACACGCCGAAGCGCACGGTGTTCGTCACCCCGCAACTGAACCTGCCGGAAGGGGTGGACGGTTCGCGGTTCGCCGACCGCATGGCACTGCTCAAGCATATCGACGGCGGGCGGAAGAACCTGGACGCAGCCGCGAGTGCGGGCGTGTTCGACAAGGCCCGATCCGACGCCACCTCGCTGCTCACCGACGCCAAGGTGCGGAAGGCGTTCGACGTGGCGAACGAGCCGGTGAAGGTGGCCGAGCGGTACGGCAAGAATGCGTTCGGGTGGAGTTGCCTGCTCGCCGCCCGGCTGGTGGAAGCGGGCGTGCGGCTGGTGCAGGTGAACCTGGGCAACAACGAGACGTGGGACACGCACGGCAACGCCTTCCCGCACCTCAAGGACAAACTGCTGCCGCCGACCGACCGGGCCGTGACCGCGTTGCTGGAAGACCTGAGCGCCCGCGGGTTGCTCGACGACACGCTGATCGTGATGGCCGGCGAGTTCGGCCGCACGCCGAAGGTCAGCACGCTCACGCAGCACTATAAGGGGCCGGGCCGCGACCACTGGGGGGCGGTGCAATCGGTGTTCTTGGCCGGCGGCGGGGTGAAGGGCGGGACGGTGATCGGGGCGAGCGACAAGACCGGGGCGTACCCGAGCGAAGACCCGCAGACGCCGGAGAACTTCGCGGCGACCATCTACACCGCGCTCGGCCTCCCCAAAACGACCGCCTGGCACGACGCCGAAGGCCGCCCACACCACATCTTCCAGGGGGAGGCGATTCGCGGGCTGGGGTGAGGGGCAAAGTCGCCGTCCAGCTCCGCGAGCAGTCGCCATCGGCCACTTGACCCGCCCTACGACAGCCAGTTATCCATCGGTCACCACGAAGGGGTTGCCGACCATTACCCGCAGGAGCACAGACAGTTCTGCTAACTCAGCATCAACTCTCGCCCCACTTGCCGCCTGCGCCTCCCGCCAACCGGATCCGGTAGCTACCGCCGCCTCATAGCAGATCAACCCGATAACCCGGCCAACCCACCTTGGCACCATGTATGCCGGGTGTTCCGCGGGGAGGGTGCAAGCCCAAGCCACTGAGGGCCGCGCTTCGGCGAGCGTGCCATAGACGTAGTTCAACTCGTTGACGCGTACTGCATTCCGGAGGACGACGAAGGCTGAGCCGTGCGCCGCCCATAACTGCCGCTTGCCCACCTCGCCGCGGGCGAATTGTTCGGCAACTGCGACGGCCTCTCGGCACGGTCCGAGAGGAATTTCATCCCACACACGTCGTGCACAGGCGACCGCAAACAACCGCAGTGGCGCGAACCAGCGGCGACCACGGTAGCACTTTGCCAACCGCTCGACATTGGGCTCCGCCTCCCACTCAGATGCTGTCCGCGGGACCGCCACCGCCGTTACCCCCTTCGCCGAACTTGGAATTGCTTTGTGGGGTGCAATCATATCCCCGCCGAGGTTACCCGAACGGACAACGCCCGTCAAACGGTCGGGATCGGTGGGTGTGCCTCCCGCTTGGGGCGTACCCCCCTCCCGCTCGGACCTGTCGTCCGAGCGACCTCCCCTGCAAGGGGGGAGGTGGGGGTTGTTGCGTCGCCCTCGATGTCACCCGACCGAGAAGGCCACCACCCACCACCTCCCCCCTTGAGGGGGAGGTCGCCGCGGTGAGCGGAGCGAACCCGGCGGGAGGGGGGTAGCTCTCACACCGGCCGGCTCAGGTCGTCACTCGCTTCTTGTTTGATGCACGGCGGCGGGGAGAGTCGCCGGCAAGGGTGGTTATCGTTCGAGGGATCACCCGGCCGATTCGCCGTAAGTCCTTGGCCGGCATGGGATCTTCCACGATTGGGACATGATTCCACGGATGGGTGGGGGGTGGTGGAATGAAACCATCCGCTTCCCTTGCCCTCTTCGTTCGCCCCACTATCATGGTTCCTTTCCCCCGCCTGCGGGCGGCGGGAGGCCGATCGAACCGCGGCGGTCACACGCCGGACGAGCGGGTCGGCTCACACACTCCGACGCGGGCACAGCTCCCGCAGGAACCCCCCATGTCGAAGGCGATGGGCCTTTTGGGCTTTAAGGTGGGCATGACCCAGGTGTTCAACGACGACGGCTCCGTCGAGCCGGTGACCGTCATTGAACTGGGGCCGTGCCCGGTCCTGCAAATCAAGACGGCCGAGATGAAGGACGGTTACTACGCCGTCCAACTCGGGTTCAAAGACAAGAAGCGGAAGAAGGCCATCCGCGCCGAGCAGGGGCACGTGGCCAAGGGGCTGACGAGCAAGCGGAAGGAGTCCCGCCTGAAGGCCGGCGTGCAACTGCCGCCGAAGGCCGACTGCGAGCCGCAGAAGCACGTCCGCGAGATCCGCCTGGACGCCGCCCCGACCGTGACCGTGGGCCAGGTACTGAAGGTGGGCGACGTGTTCGGCGACGTGAAGGCGGTGGACGTGATCGGCACCAGCAAGGGCCGCGGCTACCAGGGCGTCATGAAGCGGCACAACTTCCACGGCCTGCCGGCGGCGCACGGGGCGAAGAAGGTCCACCGCCAAGCCGGGTCGACCTCGTCGCTGGCCAGCAACCGGGGTTCGGGTCGTCCGAAGAAGGGTCTGAAGCGGGCCGGTCAGTACGGCAACACCCGCCGCACGGTGCGGAACCTGAAGGTGATTCGGATCGACCTCGAGAACAACCTGATCCTGGTCCGCGGGTCGGTGCCGGGGTTCAACGGCGCGTTCGTGATGGTGCGGCCGACGAACAAGATGACCAGCCGGCACGTCCGCGGGGTGGTGCAGCAGGAAGTGAAGTCGAAGATCGTCCTGCAGAAGAAGGGCAAGTGAGCCGGGGCCGGTTCGAGCGAGCCGGGCGACAGGGGTCGCCCGGCTCGTTCGCGTTTGTGGCATGGAACTGATCCCCAGGGTTTGCACCCTGGGCTATTGGCTGTCGCCCCTTCGGGGCTGTGATGTGTTTAAGCCCCGAAGGGGGACAGCCAATAGCCCAGGGTGCAAACCCTGGGGATCAGTTCCATGCCACAAACGCGAACGAGCCGGGCGACCCCTGTCGCCCGGCTCGCTCGAA
>JANNQE010000882.1:0-4230 GCA_031441625.1 Planctomycetia bacterium | reverse complement strand
GGGTGGCCGGCTCTCGCCGAGAGCCGGTTCGGATGTCGCTCTCGGAGAGAGCGACCCACACTCACTCACGGCGTCGTCACTTTCAGCCCGCTCAGCTTGCCCTCGAACGGCTTCACCTTCCCGTACTTGCCGACCGGCTGGCCGCTGTCGTGCCCGACGCACAACTCCTCCGCCGGCTGACGGGGGATCAGGCCGACGGCTTTACCCGTCACCGCCTTCTGGTCGCCGACGGTCAGCGTCATTGCCCCGCCCTTCTCCAACTTCGCCACGATCTCGACCGGCCCCTTGACCACCGCCGACTGAATCTCCGTCACCGCGTCGTCGCTGCCGGTGCGGACGCTGAACACCACACACCCGTCCTTCAGGTGAAGGGCGTACCCGAGCGTGGCCCCGCCCTGGGCGACGATCACCGTGTCCTTCTGGTCCGTCTCGATCTTGCAGTTGATGGTGAACGGCTTGCCGTTCACCTGCGGGGCGGATGCCGAAGCCACCGCGTCGCCACTCTTCAGCTTGTCCAATTCCGTCGCCTTCGCCGCCGGTGCCGGGTCTTCGGTCGGGTAGAGCGTCTTCGGGTTGGCCACCACACCCGCCGGCCGGCGTGCGGTCGGCTTCGTCCCGCCGATCTCGTCGTTCATCTTTGTCAGCAGTACCTTCAGTTCCTCCACCACCTTCGGGTTCTTGTCGGCCACGTTCGTCGTCTCACCGATGTCGGTGTCCAGGTTGTACAGCCGCGGCTTGTCGATACTCGCTTCCTCGGTGGTCTTCGCGGCGGTGTCGTTCTGCGGGGCGACGGCCAGCTTCCACGCCCCCTTCCGCACCGCTTGCAGGGTGTACCCGGAGAAGTAGAAGTGCGCCTCCCGCTCGCTCGCCTTCGCCTTGCCGAACAGCACGCCGGACAAATCCCGCCCGTCGATGACCGGCTCGGCTGGCACCTTCCCGCCGGCCACGCTCACGATTGTCGGCAGCAGGTCAATCGTCCCGGCCACCGCGTCGCTGGTCGCCTTCGCCGCGATCTTGCCCGGCCACCACGCGAGCGCCGGCACCCGCACGCCCCCTTCCCACGTGCTCCCCTTCCCCGAGCGCAGCGGCTTCGCGCTCCCGCCGTCCGGCCCCTTCACCAGCCACGGGCCGTTGTCGGAGGTGAACACGACCAGCGTGTTCTCGGCCAACTTCAACTCCCGCAGGGTGTCGAGCACCTGCCCGACGCTCCAGTCCATCTCTTCCACCCAGTCGCCGAACCGCCCGTTGTCCGACTTGCCGCGGAACTTCTCGCCGGGGTGAATGGGCGTGTGAACCGCGTTGTGCGGCAAGTACAGGAAGAACGGCTTGTCCTTGTTCGCCTTGATGAACCCGACCGCCTCGGCGGTGTACTTCTCCACGATGCCGCTCTGCTGGTCGTCGGTGAGCAACGCCTCCACCTTGTCGTCTCGCACGAGGGGCACCACCCGCTTGCCGCTCGCCTTGTCCACCTTCTGCATGTCGTTCGAGTACGGGATGCCGAGGTAGTGGTCGAACCCCTGCTTGGTGGGCAGGAACTCGGGCTGGTCGCCCAGGTGCCACTTGCCGACGATCTGCGTGGCGTAGCCGAGTTCCTTCAGGTGTTCGGCGATGGTCATTTCATTCGTGTTCAGTCCGTTCGGCCCGGCGGGGAAGAAGACGCCCGGAATCGAGATGCGGGCGCCGTAGCAGCCGGTGAGCAGTTGCGCCCGCGACACCGAGCAGACCGGGGCGGCGTAGAAGTTCGTCAGCTTCATGCCCTCGGCGGCCATGCGGTCGAGGTTCGGCGTCTTCTGTTTGGTCGCCCCGAACGGGCCGATGTCGGCGTACCCCAGGTCGTCGATGAAGATGACGACGACGTGCGGCTTCTTGGGCGCATCGGCGGCGGTGGCGACCACCGCGACCGCGAGCAGCGTAACGAGCGAGCGGAGCATGGGAGTGGGCTTCCGGCGTGGAGGTGTTTGGTAGGGCGGATGGAGTGGGGATGGTAACCGCCGTGACGAGTTTACTGTGCCCCTCACCGCAATGGCCACTGCGACGACCCGCCCTCGAGCCTTCGCCCACTGGGAATCAGGACGGCGTGCCTCGTCCGTCCAGGTCAAGAACCGCAGGCCACGCCGACTGGCGGATGACCAGTCGTCCGAGTCCGATTTCCGGAACCCGGCGGTCACGGGTTCATTTCACCGCCCATCCCCCACCGGCTCGCGCACGGGCTGGATCGGCTGCACCCGCGGGCCGGGCTGGATGGTCGCCGCCGGTAAGATCGGGTCGAGTTTGTACGACGAACTCGGCGGAATCACTTCAACCCCGCCGCCGCCCGTCGGCGGGAACGGCCGCATGTCGATGCCGGGCAGTGTCGGCGACGGCTTCGGGAAGGGGGCGAACGGTGCCACCGGCGCGAACGGCGACTCCTTCAACCCGGTGCTCGGCCGGATCGCCCCGCCGATGCCGATGGACTCCGGCTTGCGGGCCACCTTGTCGGCGAACACTTCCAGATCCTTGGCGATCTTCTCGGCGCGGGTGAGCGTGCGGGTCAGTGCCGCGGCACTCTCGACCAACTGGTTGTACAACTGCGGGTCGTTCAGCACTTTGCCGAAGGTGCCGTCGGGCTGTTGCAGCAGCTTCAGGATGCCGCGGGCTTCGGCCACGGTGGAGGCCAGTTCGTCGGCCGCGCGGGCCACGTTCTTCATCACCGGCTCGGCGTTGTCGGCGATCGGCTTGATCGCCTTCTGGGCGTCGTCCAGGATCGTCTTCACCTGGGCCACGCGGGCGTTCAGCTCCTTCACCGTCACGGCGGCCTGCTTGAATGTGTCCCCGCCGGCCTTCACCGCCACGTCGATCTCCTTGAGCGTGCCCTCGGCTTTCTCGACCAGACCGCGGGCGCTCTTGAGCGTCTCCTTCAGGTCGGCACTCGCGGCGTTCACGTTCTTACTGGCCGAGTCCACGTTCTTCAGGATGTCGGCCACCAGTTTGCGGTTCTCGTCGCTCAACAACTCCTTGCTCCCGGTCTGGAGGTTCTTGAGCGTATCGGTGATGGCCTTCTTGTTGTCGTCGGTGAACACCTCGTTGAAGTTCTGGAGGAGCAGCCGCAGGCCGCCGAGCACCTTCGTCACCTCGCCCTGGTTGTCCTTCACCAGCGTGTTCAGGTTTTCAATCAGCGGCTTCATTGCCCTCACGAACTCCTGCACCTCTTTGGTGAGCGTCTTCAGGTTGGCCGGCGGGTCGGGGTCGGCCGGGTCGGCCTTCGCCTGCCCGCCGATGAAGTCCTGCACCTGCTTGTTCGTCTGCCGCAGTTCGGGCACCACCTCGCGGGCGCTCTTCACGAACGCCGTGATCTCGTCCAGGCTCTTCTCCGCCTTCGGCCCCACTTGCTCGAACTTGGACACGGTGGCGGTGAACTTGACGAGCGCCTCGTTCGCGTTCGGCACCGCCTGTTGCGCCTGGAAGAGCAGCCTCTGGGTGTTCGGCGGCGGCACGCCGTCGATCTCCGCCCCGTTCGGGTACGGGTCGCCGAGCGACACCGGCGTGCCGCGGGCGTCCGACTGCGGGATGAAATCGAGCGTGGTGTCCCCGCTCAGCAGCCCCCGCGTGATGTACGCCTGCTCGCTGGTGCGGGGCCGCATGTCGCCCTCCACCTCGATCTTCACCCGCACGCGGTTCGACACCTCTTCCAGCTCGATGGCCGTCACCTGCCCGATCCGCACGCCCGACTTCCGCACCGGCGTGCCGACCGCCAGCCCCGGCGTCTCGGGGAAGTAGACGGCGTACTTGTTCCGGTTGCTGAGCAGGTTCGGCGCGCCGCCAAACACCACCACCAGCCCGGTGACGGTGGCGACGGCGGCGGCCACGAACAGCCCCAGCCGCACCCGCATCTGTCGCTCGGCCATGATGAAGTCCTCTCGGTGACGCGCTCGCCGTTGGCTCGCGGCTACTAATCTTCAGGTTGGCAAAGCCAGTGGGCCGCGGGCACTGCCGACCGCCCCAACGGGGCGGGTTCTGTCAGCCCAGGTCGGAGCGAGCCGAAGGCGAGTGGAGGCCTGGGTCACGGCGGCCCCGACCACCCCGCCCTGACGGGGCGGATTCGCAGGTGAACCCGCCCCGTCAGGGCGGATGCTCCTTTGGCGAGCGTTCCCAGGCCTGCGCTCGCCAGCGGCTCGCTCCGACCAGGGCTGACGGTTCCCCGCCCGTCCTGCCGGCGGGGGTTGCCACCCACGACAACGCACAACACCAGAC